>JANLQE010000298.1:0-27651 GCA_031367625.1 Bacteroidota bacterium | reverse complement strand
TGAAGCTGCTACCGAAAGTTCAGAATGGATTTCAGCTCCCTCTCCCTTGGAGAGGGCGGGGGGTGAGGTATACAGAGATATTTCGTCATTAATAAGCAATGTTGATTTTAAAGTATTTGATGAAGCTGAAACCGTTATTGCCATTGCAGCGCCAGGCTGCAGCGAATATACCCGCAAGCAAACAGACGAACTAACGGAATGGGTGAAACGCCCGCAGGTTGGCATGAAAGGCCTGGTGTTTATTAAGTGCAATGCAGATGGCACTTATAAAAGCAGTGTAGATAAATTTTATGATGGGGATAAATTAAAAGTTATTGCAGAAGCCGTAAATGCAAATCCCGGTGATCTTATTTTAATTGTTGCCGGTGCCGAAGAAAAAACAAGAAAAGCCGCCAGTGATTTGCGAATGTATATGGGTACAACTCTTGGTCTTCGCAAAGCAGATGAATTTAAATTGTTGTGGGTATTGGATTTTCCTTTATTTGAATATGATGAAGAAGGAAACCGCTGGGTGGCCCGTCATCATCCGTTTACCTCGCCAAAACCTTCCGATATTGCTACCATGATAAATAATAATCCGGCAATAGAAAATGCAGCGGAATATTTAAAACACCCCTACGCCAACATTAAAGCCAATGCATACGATATGGTTTTAAATGGCAATGAAATTGGCGGCGGCTCTATCCGTATTTATCAACGGGAGCTGCAGGAAAAAATGTTTGCAGCCTTAGGCATGGATGCAGCAGAACAGCAACATAAATTTGGTTTTCTGTTAGGCGCTTTTGAATATGGCGCACCACCGCATGGCGGTATTGCATTTGGTTTCGACAGGCTCTGTGCTATCCTTGGCGGCAGCGAAAGCATCCGTGATTTTATTGCCTTTCCAAAAAATAACAGTGGCCGGGATACGATGATTGATGCACCAAGTACCATTGATGATAAACAGTTTGAGGAGTTACAGATAAAGCTGAATATAAAAGGATGAATAGAACACGGATAATACTGATTGAACAGATTATTACTGGTAAATAATTTTTTAGGTGTAGCTTTTTTAAACGTCGCAAGTATGCTCACACGGGAATGAGGGATAAAATTTGAATTGAAATAATTGCATAACTTTAATTGATGAAAATTCAGATTGAGCCACATACTTTGCAAAGAGCAATTGAAAGAGGCGCAACTGAAAATGAAATAGATAATACTTTAAACTCAGGCGTTAATATTTTAGGAAAATAAGGCAGATTGGGTAAATCAAAAATATTTGCGTTTGACACTAAGAGAAATGGAAAATATTTTGAAGAAAAGAAATTAGAAGTTTATTATGTAATTGAAAATAATATTATAATCACGGTAACAGTTTATGTTTTTTACGGAAAATTTTAAGTTATGATAATTCACTACGATAGCAAAACAGACCTTCTGTATTTAAGGATTGCATCCGAAGACCAAGAAGTTACCAATAAGCGGATTACAGAAGATATAGTGCTGGATTTGGGAAGCGATGATAAAATTGTTGGTATAGAAATAATGGAAGCCTCTAAACATGTGAACCTGGATAAACTAATGCCTATTGAGTACGCCAAGGCTTTATGACTTGTATTTATTTATTTTTATTCCTGTTGGTAATAACTAACAGGTTTTTTAGTTATTAAAAACATATACAAGATGCAGGAAGAGCAATCGGCAAAAGGGGCGACGAAGGCATAGATGGAATAATTAAAGAAGATAAATTAGGTTTAGACGTTATCTATTAATTTAACAACATGAAACTCATTCTTACATACCTCTTCAGCTTCATGCTTTCTTTCTCTGCATCTTGTCAATTATTTTATAAAGGAACGCTAAAATCCAACAGGGATAAGCTTTACAGAAATCTTGTCAATTATACCATCACCAAAAATCTATCAGCACCACTTACTGATTCTACCGAAGAAAACTGGCAGGATGCTTTCGCAGGAATAGAATTGATTAATTATAAATCGCCCTGGATTGATGGCAGGATAAAGCTTGCAATGGATGATATACAAAATCATTCAATCTCATTTCAACGGGCACTATTGGAACTTAGTTACAGTAATTATAAAAACGAATTTTACCAACCGGTAAAATTATTATTGCTGCAGACAGGTAATGCAAAAATCTTTGCTATGTGTGCCGCTTATATTTTACAAAGCAGTCATGGTAAAGAAGATGTAAATTTTTTATCTGTAAAAACAAAACAACAATTACTAAAAGATAATAACAATCCTATTCTTCATCAATTATTGTTTCGGTTAGATAATTATGGAAAGATGCTGCAGGTGCCGGATTTAAAAGCCCTTCTGCAAAAAAATTATTTACCGGGGCAGGTTTTACTTTTCAGCTTTCAGCGAAAGAACAGAGATTATCCGGGGCTTGTAATGGTAAGGGACCGCAATGGTAATTTTATAAAAGACAGTACCGGCGAATATTTTTCTGTACCCCAACTGGCAAGAAGTGTAAGCAACCTGCCGGCTTATCTCACCAATGGCAATACACCGCAGGGCATTTTCCGGATGAAGGGCTATGATGTTTCAAGAGCAGGTTTTATTGGCCCTACAGTAAATGTGCAACTGACTATGCCATTTGAAAAATCGCCCTGGCATTTTTATTCAGATTCAAGTATTACAGATACCACCTGGAACCTGAGCTATTACCGTAAATTATTACCTACCTCTTTCAAAGATTATTTTCCATTGTATGAAAGTTATTATGCAGGTAAAGCCGGCCGTACAGAAATTATCATTCATGGTACTACGGTTAATCCTGAATATTATTTACATCAAACTTATTACCCACTAACCCCAACCCAGGGTTGTCTCACTTCCAAAGAAATCTGGAATGGAAAAACAGGTCAGCGGTCAGAGAGTGATCAGCAAAAATTAATTAATACAATGATAAAAGCCGGCGGGGCAGAAGGCTACTGTATTGTTATTGATATAGATGATAAAGAAAAACCCGTGATGCTGGCCGATATACTGCCCTTTTTAAACAAAGCCAATCAAAAATAATTCAGTGGGCGTACCTTTGCTTCATGAATCTTGCACCGCTTGCGGAACGGCTTCGCCCAAACACATTAGATGCTTTAACCGGCCAGCTACACCTTACCGGCCAAGGTAGTATTTTGCGTACCGCTATTGAAAATGGCAAAGTGCCTTCCATGATTTTATGGGGGCCACCGGGCGTAGGAAAAACCACTATTGCCCATATTATTGCCCACACTTTGCATCAGCCATTTTATCAGTTAAGCGCTATCTCATCTGGCGTAAAAGAGATTAGGGAAATTATTGAATCTTCCAGGTCACAGCAGGGTGCAATTCTTTTTATTGATGAAATTCACCGCTTTAATAAAGGCCAGCAGGATGCTTTGCTGGGCGCCGTGGAAAAAGGAATTATTACTTTGATAGGCGCTACCACAGAGAATCCCTCGTTTGAAGTAAACAGCGCCCTGCTTAGCCGCTGCCAGGTTTATGTTTTAAAACCGCTGGATGAAAATGATCTGAATAACCTCTTGAAAGAAGCACTCAGGCATGACACAGTACTCAGTAAAAAAAATATCAGTTTAAAAGAAACATCTGCTCTTATTACCATCAGCGGCGGAGATGCCCGTAAATTATTAAACCTGCTGGAACTGGTAACAGATGTGATGGGAGATGATGCGGTGATTACTGATGATGCCGTTATGGAAATTGCGCAGCAACGTATTGCTCTTTACGATAAAAAAGGCGAGCAGCATTACGATATCATTTCTGCATTTATAAAAAGTATGCGGGGCAGCGATCCTAACGGTGCCGTGTATTGGCTGGCACGCATGATTGAAGCGGGCGAAGACGTGAAATTTATTGCCAGGCGTATGCTGATATTTGCCAGTGAAGATATTGGCAATGCCAATCCTAATGCCTTGTTGCTGGCCAATAATACTT
Organism: Bacteroidota bacterium; assembly: GCA_031367625.1. Taxonomy (GTDB): domain Bacteria; phylum Bacteroidota; class Bacteroidia; order Chitinophagales; family Chitinophagaceae; genus Ferruginibacter. The sequence goes on along the minus strand of JANLQE010000298.1, from coordinate 23,710 downwards.
TTCAGGCGGTGAACGTGATTGGCTATCCGGAGAGCAGGATCATTTTATCGCAGTGCGCTATTTACCTGGCGTCTTCTGCAAAAAGTAACGCTTCTTATATGGCTATTAATGATGCGCTTGATGCCGTAAAAAATAAAGGCGATCTACCGGTGCCTTTGCATTTGAGAAACGCACCTACCAAAATGATGAAGCAAATGGATTATGGCAAAAATTATAAGTATGCCCATAACTACGACAGCAATTTTATAAATCAACAATTTTTACCAGATGCCCTGGAAGGAAAAACATTTTATACACCCCAAAATAATATACGGGAAGAAGAACTGCGAAAATTTTTAAAAGAAAGGTGGAAAGGTAAATATGGATATTAAAAGATTTTTGATTTGTGATTTGTGATTTATGATTTCTTTAAAACAGAAGCATATTCAATATCTGAGGAAATAAAACATGGATTAAAGATTTATGATTTTTGATTTATGATTTCTTTAAAACAGAAGCAACATTTTATAAAAAATGAACAAAAAGGATATTAAAACACGGGAAGATATTGAAAAGCTGATGCGCTCCTTTTATGAAAAAGTAAGTGATGATAAAACGCTGGGTATTATTTTTACCGAAATAGTTCCACTAAATTGGGAACATCATATTCCTTTGATAACCGATTTTTGGGAAACCATTTTATTGGATAACCCGGTGTATAAAAATAATGCTATGGAAGTACACTATACCCTGAACAAAATTTTCCCTTTACAGGAAAAACATTTTACTGCATGGCTTCATTTATTTAACAGTACACTTGATGAAATGTACGAAGGTAAAATAGCTTTGCTTGCCAAAAAAAGAGCAGCCGGTATTGCTGCCTTGATGCAACACAAAATGAATAATATTAACAACGCAGTTTTATGAGCCAACTGACCTGGGACTTTAAAAAATTTGATGAACTTTCCGCAGATTCTTTATACAAAATATTAAAATTGCGTAGCGAAGTTTTTGTAGTAGAACAAAACTGTATTTACCTGGATACAGATGATAAGGATCAGCAATCATTTCATCTTTGCGGATGGTTGGATGAAAAATTGATGGCCTATTTACGGATTTTGCCACCTGGTGTTTCTTATACTGAGCCGGGTATTGGCAGGGTTGTTACGCATCCTTCTTTCAGAAAAAATGGAGCAGGCAAATTATTAATGCAGCAGGCTATTGAAAAAACATACGCACAGTTTAACAGCAGCGGCATTAAAATAGGCGCCCAGCTTTACTTACACGCTTTCTATACCAATCTTGGTTTTACACAAACCAGCGAGCCTTATCTTGAAGACGGAATACTTCATATAGAAATGCTTCACTCAAAATAATTTATTTTTTATACAATAATTAAGTTCAGGGTTCGTTTTTAATCAGCAGTTGCAGAAATACTGCCTTATATCCAATTTACTGTAGAAAGACTAAACTGATTCCTGATGAAATCAAATTTACCCAACATAGTTGGCAAACCCCTACTGCTTTTTTTGTGCCTCTTTCTTTTCACAAAATCATATTCACAGCATTTTATTTTTGGTTCAGATAAAATTAAGGCAGAAGCCGGAATAAACTTTGGGCCTACTTTTTTTCTGGGCGATCTTGGCGGCCATGCCGGTAAAGGAACCACTTTTATTAAAGATGTAAATTTTCCTCTTACCAAACTTATGAAAGGTGCATTTATTTCTATATACCCTAAAGAGTGGTTGGGGATAAGAATAGCTGCGCAATACACTTATGTAGAAGGAAGAGATGATATCATTAATACAAAAGGGGTAGATGAATTATGGAGAAAACAACGCAACCTTGATTTTAAAAGTGATATATTGGAAGCATACACTGCTATAGAAATTTTTCCTACTATGCTTTTTAGAAAATATGATGATTATGAGCCACGCATTAAGCCTTATGGTTTTATTGGTGTGGGTGTTTTTCATTTTGATCCTCAAGGCTCTCTTACAGATGCCAATGGCACAAAAACCTGGTACAAACTGCACCCGCTAAAAACAGAAGGAGAGGGAATGCCGCAGTACCCAAACAGTAAGCCATACTCTCTTACACAATTAAATATTCCATTGGGTGCTGGTATAAAGATTGCCCTGAAAGGCAGGATAAACACGGCTTTTGAATTATTATACAGAAAAACTTTTACAGATTATATTGATGATGTAAGTACGAATTATATTGACCCGAACGATTTCTATTTAAACCTTAGTGCCGCTGATGCAGCTATTGCAAGTAAAATTGCTGATAAAACAGTTGGTATACTCACGCCAGGGCTTAACCGCTATCCTCCGGGTACACAACGTGGAAATGTAAACAATAAGGATGCTTATTTTTCGTTTCTTATAAAACTTGGTTTACGGTTGGGTTATAATAACAGCAGGGAACGCAACGTTGCCATGCAAACAAGATGCCCGCATTTTTATTAACACTTAAATGACAGTACATAATTATGATTGATTAAAATAAGTGCATGGTATATAGCAGAAGATAACCCCCGGGAAAAGCAACATATATTCTTATATGATGGTTACCCCTGAAACCACAAGACTAACTTCGTTATTATGCTTTGCCTTATTTTTATACCCCTGATTAAAAAATGGAAATCCATGGAATACGAGCCATGGATTTTCTTTATTGCTGTAACTTATAATTCAGGCTATTTTAGTAAAAGCATCAATCCATTTCATTACTGTAACGCCATCTTCAGCGCTGCATGGGTTTTCTGACTCACCTAAAAAATACTGTACCACTTTTTGTATCATAGGTTGTTGTACATGCTGAAGATCATCAAAAGAAAATGTTTCGGTACCAGTATTGGTAATAACAGTTATGATATTTGATACAAATGCGGAAAAAATTATTTTCCCCTTAGTACCAGTAATTTCTATTTCATCCTTTTCTGCAAAAGGGTTTGTGCTAAAATCCCAAATGCCATTAAATACTATTTCTGAATTAAATACAATTTTTCCTGTTACCAGGTCGGCAGCATTATAATTATTGAATTTATTTTCTGCGTGGCCGGTTACCTCTCCTGCTTCCCCAAAAAAATATAGCATCAAGTCCAGCTGGTGTGGCGCTATATCATGAAAGAGGCCGCCACCCGATGTTTCAGGGCTCACCCGCCAGGCAGTTTTAGGCTCAGCTAATTCATCTTTTGTTAAGGGGCGGCGGTAATAATTTAGTTGTACCAGCCTGGTGTCACCAATCACTTTATCTTGCAAAAGGGCCAGTATTTTTTTAAACTTTGGTTGTTCTCTTCTGTAATGTGCTACAGAGAGTTTTAGATTTTTCTGCCGGGCAAAGCTGGCCATCTCTTCTGCGGATACCGCATCTACACTCATGGGTTTTTCTACATACACAGGTTTGCCTGCAGCCAACGCCATTAAAGTAAGGTCTTTATGCGATGAAGGGGGTGTAGCAATATAAATTGCATTTACTGCAGGGTCGTTTATTAATGCGGCTGCATCATTATACCATTTACTAACCTGGTGTCTTTGGGCGTAATCGGCTGCTTTGGCTGCATCCCTGCGCATTACAGCTACCAAAAACGAATTATTTATTTTGCTAAATGCAGGTCCGCTTTTAACTTCTGTAACATCGCCGCAACCAATAATGCCCCAATTTATTTGTTTCATTAATATTGTTTTAAAATATTGTCTGCAACTTATAATGTAAAAAAAACTTAGCTAACTTTCATTTCTTCCATTACATATTTAGCAGTAAAACTTCCTTTAATATTTTTCATCTCTTGTGGTGAGCCTTCATACAAAACACTGCCGCCACCACTACCACCTTCCGGGCCAATATCAATAATATAATCTGCCACTTTTATCATGTCAAGATTATGCTCAATCACCAACACGGTGTTCCCCCTGTCCACTAATTTATTTAATACTTCCAGCAGATGCTGTATATCCTGAAAGTGAAGGCCGGTGGTAGGTTCATCTAAAATATAAAAAGTTTTTCCGGTATCTCTTTTACCCAGTTCGGTTGCAAGCTTTACACGCTGAGCTTCGCCACCACTAAGGGTTACAGCACTTTGGCCCAGAGTTATATAACCCAGTCCTACTTCCTGCAGCACTTTTATTTTACGGTAAATAAAGGGTACCGCACTAAAAAAATCTACGGCCTCATCTACCGTCATATCCAGTACATCGCTTATAGATTTTCCTTTGTATCTTATTTCCAGTGTTTCTCTGTTATATCTTTTGCCATTGCATTTTTCGCAATGCACATATACATCCGGCAAAAAATTCATTTCTATTACCCTCATACCGCCGCCTTCGCAAACATCGCATCTGCCGCTTTTTACATTAAAAGAAAAACGTCCGGCATTATACCCTCTTATTTTGGCTTCGGGTACAGATGCAAACAAAGTGCGTATATCAGTAAAAAATCCACAATAAGTAGCAGGGTTGCTTCTTGGCGTACGGCCAATGGGGCTTTGATCTATCTCTATAACCTTATCAATATTTTCGAGCCCTTTAATATTTTTATACGCAAGCGGTAAAGCTTTTGAATGGTAACAGTAACTGCTCAGCAAAGGGTAAAGTGTTTCATTTATTAAAGTAGATTTTCCACTGCCGCTTACGCCTGTTATCAATACCAGCTTGCCCAAAGGAAATTTTACTGATACATTTTTTAAATAAAGACCCGTAGCACCTTTTAGTTCTATAAATTTTCCGTTGCCTTTCCTTATTTCTGCCGGCACCGCAATTTTCTTTTTGCCACTAAGGTATTGTGCCGTTTCCGAATTAGATTTTAATACTTCTGCAGGTGTGCCGGCAACAACAATATGGCCACCATGAATGCCGGCTTTGGGGCCTATATCCACCAGGTGATCTGCAGCCAGCATAATATCTTTATCATGCTCTACCACTAAAACACTGTTACCAATATCCCGTAAATTTTGCAGGGCAAAAATTAAACGTTGGTTATCCCGTTGATGCAAACCAATACTGGGTTCATCTAAAATATACGTAATTCCCTGTAGCTGCGATCCTATTTGTGTAGCCAGCCTTATACGCTGATACTCGCCGCCACTAAGGCTTTTAGAAGGCCGGTATAAGGTTAGGTAGGTTAATCCGACGTTCAATAAAAATTGTAAACGCTCCCTTATTTCTTTTAAAATATCTTTAGCAATAATATTCTGCCTGGAATTTAATCTTTCTTCTACCCCGGTAAACCATTCCTGTAATTTATCCAGATCCATTTCGCTAAGCTCTGCAATATTTTTTTCGGCTACTTTAAACCAAAGGCTTTCTTTTCTTAACCTCGTGCCACCGCATGTTTCGCAAAGTTTCAGTTTCATATATTTTTCCACCCAATCTCTTGTTGCTTCTGTAGTAGTGGTGCTGGAAAACCAACGCTTCACCATATTTACGACACCTTCATATTCTGTTGCATAATAAATGGGCGCATCATCAGCCACTTCCATATCTATATCACCTGTTGCAGAAGTATCTATTTCTTCTGTGCCATACAATAAAATATTCATTGCTTTTTCAGGCAGATCTTTAATTGGTTTATCTAAATTGATTTTATATTTTTTAGATAACTGCTGCACCTGTTTAAAAGTATAGGCTTCCCTTTCTTCACCCAGGGGCGCAATTCCGCCTTCATTTACACTTAGTTTCCAGTCGGGGATAACGGCATCCATATTTACCTGAAACACAGTACCAAGGCCTTTACACGTAGGGCATGCGCCATACGGAGAGTTAAATGAAAATGCGTTTGGAGAAGGTTCTTCGTAACTGATGCCTGTATCAATACACATCAATTGCTTACTAAATTGAACTACAGCATTATCTTCATTTATTAAAAGAAATAAAAGGTCTTTGCCCATCTGCAAAGTCTTTTGCACACTTTGGCTAAGTCTCAGTTTCATGTCATCAGTTACCTGCAGCCGGTCCACCACTACTTCTATATCATGTATTTTATATCTGTCCACCTGCATACGTGCTGCAAGGTCCAGCACTTCACCATCTACCCTTACTATTAATAATCCTTATTTTCTTATGTCTTCAAACAACTCCCGGTAATGGCCTTTGCGGCCACGTACCAAAGGTGCCAGTAAACTTATTTTTTTGTTTTTATATTTTTTAAAAATGGTCTGCACAATTTCTTCTTCGCTGAACTTAACCATTTTTTTACCGGTATTATAGCTGTAAGCTTCGCCTACCCTTGCATACAGCAGACGGAGAAAATCATAAATTTCTGTAATGGTTCCCACTGTACTCCGTGGATTTTTGTTGGTGGTTTTTTGCTCAATAGAAATTACGGGAGAAAGACCGGTAATTTTATCTACATCAGGCCGTTCCATATCGCCCATAAACTGCCGGGCATAAGCGCTGAAACTTTCCATATACCTTCGCTGGCCTTCATTATAAATGGTATCGAAAGCCAGCGAAGATTTTCCGCTGCCACTAACGCCTGTAAACACAACTAATTTATTTTTGGGAATGGCAATATCAATATTTTTCAGATTGTGCTCCCTGGCACCAAAAACCTCGATAAATTCTTCACCCTTATTAATTACAGCAACTGCTGCTTTTTTTGTAGCCATTTTATAAATCCTTGCTGTAAAGATACAAACAAAAAAAAGGGTTAAAAGTTACAGGCGTCAAAAAAACAGAGCTATTTACTTCTTAAAAATAAAATTGAAAAAATATTTAATTAAGCAGGGCTCCTGTCTGTATTGGGTTTGCCAATATTGTACTACAGGGATTTAAAAAATTTAAATAAATTTTATTTGGTTTTGTAAACTTTCCGATTATATCTTTACAGCAGTTCTTTAACAACATTACTTATCAAGAAAGGTGGAGGGTTATGGCCCGATGATACCTTGGCAACCTGTTACAAACTCCGGTTTATAACAAGGTGCCAATTCCATCCCGGTTAATTTTGGGAAAGATAAGTCAGATACAAGCCTCACATATTCAAACATATTTAAAGCTCATCTGATTTTATCGGATGAGCTTTTTTGTTTTACCCGTTAGGGCTGCCAAGCCCTCACTGCGGTTAAATAAAATTCTTTCCGGTCGCCATCCCTCTCTCTTGATAAAAAATTATAACATTTTAAAATCAAAAAATCATGAGCAGCGCAACAGAATTAATTCACAGTATTCCGGTAGATCCTTTAACAGGCAGCATCAGTGTTCCCATTTATCAAACCAGCACTTTTGTGCAGGATGCACCAGGCGTAAATAAAGGTTACGACTATGCCCGTTCCGGAAATCCTACAAGGGGTACACTCGAAGACATTATTGCAAAATTAGAAAAAGGCAGTACCGGCGTTGCATTTGCAAGCGGACTTGCAGCGATTGATGCCGTATTGAAATTACTAAAAAGTGGTGATGAAATTTTAGCAGTAGATGATATTTATGGAGGGGCTTTCCGTTTGTTTACACAGGTGTATGAAAAATTCGGCATAAAGGTTAACTACACAGATACCACAAATGCAGAAAATGTTTTTAATGCTATTACGCCGGATACAAAATTAATATGGCTTGAAACGCCCACCAACCCGACTTTAAAAATAAGCGATATAAAAGCTATCGCTAAAATTGCAAAAGCGCATGACTGCTGGCTTTGCGTGGATAACACATTTGCTTCCCCCGCCCTGCAGCAACCTCTTACGCTGGGAGCTGATATGGTAGTACACAGCGCAACAAAATATTTGGGCGGCCATAGCGACCTCATCGCAGGCCTCGTTATTACCAGGGATGCAACACTCGGTGCAAAAATAAAATTCATTCAGAATGCAGGCGGGGCAATACTTTCACCATTTGATAGCTGGTTGGTGATACGTGGTATAGAAACGCTTCATCTTCGTGTGCAGCAGCATTGCCGCAATGCACAGGCCGTGGCTCAATTTTTAGAAACGCATCCACAGGTTGATAAAGTTTTTTATCCCGGCCTAAAAACACATTACAATCACCACATAGCAAAACAACAGGCAAAAGGTTTTGGCGGCATTGTTTCTTTTACGTTAAAAGATGATACCGAGCAGGCTGCCACCGCATTTGTAACCCGTACACATTATTTTAAACTGGCCGAAAGCCTGGGCGGTATAAAAAGTTTGTTGTGTCATCCGGCGCAGATGACGCACAAATCTATTCCGCCAGAAATAAGAAAAGCAGCAGGCGTTGCAGACAGTCTTATCCGCTTAAGTGTAGGCCTGGAAGATGCAGAAGATTTAATTGAAGACCTTAAAAATACATTTGAGAAAATCGATAAAATAAAATTTAAAAAAGAAGAAAACAGTTTGGTTGCAGGCATCAGTGCATAACTCAACATCCTTGCGCCACACCCGATAGCTACCGGGTCTTGTACATAAAAACATTATTCAACAATAATTCAAACTACTAAGCACTATTACCATGTCATTAAAAAAGAACGCTCCTGCTTTACCCATGTCAAAAAAATTAACCATCGGCCTTTTTGGTTTTGGTGTGGTGGGTAAAGGGTTGTATGATATATTGCAATTTACGCCTGCATTACAGGCTTCCATAAAAAAAATATGTATAAAAAATATTACAAAAGAAAGACCTATTCCGCAGGAGCATTTTACCAGCAACCCCGCAGAGTTATTAAATGACGAAAGTATTAATGTAATTGTAGAATTAATTGACGATGCAGATGCTGCATTTGCTATTGTAAAAGAAGCATTACAAAAAGGAAAATCTGTAGTAAGTGCAAATAAGAAAATGATTGCTGCACATTTTGAAGAGTTGCTTTATTTACAACATGAGTATAAGGCAGCCTTCTTATACGAAGCCTCCTGCTGCGCAAGCATCCCCATCATCCGCAACCTGGAAGAATATTATGATAACGATTTACTATCCTCCGTAAAAGGAATTGTAAATGGAAGCACAAATTTTATTCTTACAAAAATTTTTGAAGATGGATTGTCTTTTAAAGATGCATTGCTGCAGGCGCAGCAATCAGGCTTTGCAGAAAGTAATCCTGCCCTTGATATTGAAGGGCATGATGCTGCCAATAAATTGTCGATTTTATTAGCTCATGCATTTGGCAACATCGCCGCCCCAGCAGCATTTATTTACACCGGCATCACTGCCATCAAACAAACTGATGCAGATGTGGCCAGGCAAAAAAATTTAAAAATAAAACTGGTGGCCAATGCACAAAAAATAAACGAAAATCAACTGGCAGCTTATGTATTGCCGCAGTTTATAGATGCACATGACGACCTGGCTAATGTATCCAATGAATTTAATGGATTGATTACAGAAAGCAGTTTTGCAGATAAGCATTTTTTTAAGGGTAAAGGCGCCGGCGCATATCCTACAGCAGCAGCCGTACTCAGCGATATTGCAGCCTTAAGATACAATTATAAATATGAGTATAAAAAATACCTGCAGCAAAATAAATTAGTACTTACCAATAATTATTACCTGAAAGTTTTTGTAAGTGCGGATGATATCATTAAAATTAATAAAGACTATTTTGAATGGATAGAAGAATGGCATAATGAATTTAATAATAGTTGGGTAGTAGGAATAATTCATACAGAAAAACTACAGGCCAATGACTGGTGGAAAGCGCCTGGTATTTCATTAATACTTTGCCAAAACCCTGTAATAGATAATATAGATTATAAAAAAATAGGGAAACTAAGCCTTCAACTTGCGGGGGTTATATTAAAATGATTGGCTTGTTATGCAGTTTGCGGGCTGTATTACTAAACCCCTTTTTTTTGGCGCATTTGTTGAAACGGGTAGCTTGTAATAATTCTTTTAAACAATAAAACTTTTTTTATGAAACTCAACATGCAAAATTTATCTTTCAAACGATTGTATCTGTTACTTACAATGCTGTTATTTAATGTTGCCATATTTGCCCAGGATAGTACTATGACTGCTACTACAACAACTACATCACAAACCAGCACAGATAAAACATGGTACATGGAACCCTGGGCCTGGATTGTTGGTGGTATAATAGTGGTTTTAATTATTGTAGCAATATCAAGGGGTGGGGGCAGCAGTACTACAGACAGGGTTACTGTAACCAAAACAGTAGATAGAGATACTGACGTATAATAAATACTAATAGCAACACAAAAAAAGCGCTCATTTCTGAACGCTTTTTTTGTGTAAATGAAATTTATTTTTTACCCCTAAGCAAAGCTACAAGCAGTAAAATAAATAAAGCTGCTCCTACTACCCATACTTAGGGTTGCAAAAGAAATTATCATTACCAGATTTGGTATTAATATCAATATCAACCTTTTTATTCTGTACAAAACTGATCAGGGAAAAAAGCATAGAAAGAAATAAAAAAATAATTGATTTAGCAGGTTTTAGAATTTTTTGTTTGATGTTTTAAAAGTTTTATTTAAAAAATACAAAATTTTATGCCATTTTAATTCACCTGTGCTTTTATTATTCATGGGGATTATTTTCTACAAGCCTGCAAACTTCCTGGTCATATTTTAGCAAATAATGCCTTTGGGTTAAACAGGATATATTTTATTTAAAATGGCTTAGTAGTTGTTTCAGATAAACTAAAGTAAATAATTTTTAAACTCATAAAAAAAAACAATTATGGAAACAAATGAAAAATTAGCTGAAGTTTTAAATGACCTGATCCAAATAAATAATGACCGCATAACAGGCTATCAAAAAGCGGCTGAAGAAACAAAAGATATTGATGTGGATCTGCAGGGAATATTTCATAAAATGGCAGACGAAAGCAGGCAATACAAATCTGAGCTATCCAATGAAGTATTACGCATTGGAGGCAAACCTGCAGAAGGAACCACCGGCGTGGGAAAAATATACCGGGTATGGATGGATGTAAAAGCAACTTTTACCGGCCACGACCGCCAGAGTGCATTAGACTCTTGTGAGTTTGGAGAAGATGCTGCACAAAAGGCATACAGGGATGCGCTGGCTTCTGATGCGGAAATGAATGCAGAAACCCGGCAATTAATAACCACACAGCAGGCATCTTTAAAAACATCTCATGATACCATAAAAAAATTAAGAGATGCCCATAAAGTTGTAAATGCTTAAACCTTTTAAAGGGCGGATTACCTAATCATTATTTAACAGTTAAGCAACAGGAGAATTAATTTTAGGTTTTAACTTAGCAAAAAAATTACGATGAGTAAAATAAATAAATTAGTTATCGGAGTAGTGGCTATTGCCGCCGCCGGATATATTATAAGCAAAGCAGGAAGACAAAAAAGAGAAAAGAGAGAACTTATGCTGAGCGCAGCATCTAATGAAGGATATGAAACTGCACATGATGTGCTTTTTCCGCAAAAAATAAAAAGGGCCAGGCACTTACGTTACGGACCTGTATTGCCTAATTAAGCTGGCATTGCGAAAAATAAAAATGCGGAGCTTTGGCACCGCATTTTTATTTTAAATATTGTTTCGCTACCTGCCACCCGGCTCACAATTTTTCCTTAAAAAGTTGCTGTATAAAGTACTTAAATGTTGCCATGTACCTTCTCCTTCGCTAATACTGTGTGTACGGTTGGGGTAAGCCATAAACTGAAATTGTTTATTGTATTTTATTAATTCATTCAGCAATACTTCCGCATTATCATAGTGTACATTATCATCGCCTGTACCATGTATGTACAGCAGGTTTCCGGTAAGCCCCTGTACATGAGATACGGGTGAGCCATTAATAAAATCCTGTCTGTTTTCCTGTGGCAGGCCCATGTAACGTTCCTGGTAAATATTATCGTAAAACAACTGGTTACCTACTGCTGAAATGGCTATTCCGGTTTTAAAAATATCAGGATAATTAAATAATAAATTCAAAGTAGAAGAGCCACCGCCACTCCAGCCCCATACAGCCACCCGGTCTTTATCCATATATTTTTTTTCTAAAATTTTTTTGGCGCCCAAAGCCATGTCCCTGATATTAATGGTTCCTATTTTCCGGTAAATTGCTTTTCGCCAGGCAGCGCCTTTTAATGACGGTGTACCCCTGTTATCAATAGCTACCTGCACGTATCCATCTGCACTCATATTTCCTTTGTATAAAAAATTATTATGGCTGCCAAACTGGTCATCAATAGTAGTAGCAGCAGGTTCTCCATATACATAAAATACTACCGGGTATTTTTTATCGGGATTAAAATTCTGTGGTTTATTTATCCAGGCATCCAGCACCACATTATCTTCTGTAGTTACCTGCAGGTATTCTACATCAATGGATGCATCTGTTTTTAAATTATTGGCAATACTTTTTACTGTACTCACCGGGCGGTTATCCGGCAACGTTATCCATTCAGTTACTGCTGCTGTATTGTGGTTACTGAAGCTGTGCCGGGCAATTTTTGCATTTGGGGAAATCATATAATCATGTATTCCTTTCTGCATTGCATTACTTATCAATTCCGGTTCATCTTTGGGATTATTTATCCGCACCCTGTATAAGTACAATTGTGTGGCATTGGTTGGCGAAGCAGTAAAATAAATATAATTACCGGCCTCATCAATTGCTTTTACAGCGCCAATATCATAATTGCCTTTGGTAAGCAGCGTAACTGTTTTTCCATCCCTGCTGATTTTGTAAATATGGCGCCAGCCATCCTTTTCGCTTATCCATAAAAAATCCTGGTCTTTATTTACCCAGTTCCAGCCTGCAGGGTTATCAGCATTTAAGTCCACCCAGGCTTCATCATTTTCTGCCCAAAAAGTACTGCTGCTGCCATTGGTTGTATTGCAATAAATAAGTTTGCTCTCCTGCTGTTTACGGTCTAATTGCTGCACCACCAGTTCGTTGGTTCCACTCCATTCCATTCGTGGAAGATAGTGCTGTTGGGGATCTCCGTCAATATTCATCCAGCGTATAAACCCACCGGAAAGGTTTACAACACCTATGCGTACCGGCGATGGTGCTTCCCCAACTTTTGGATATTCTACCGGTATCACACGGGAATAAATGGAATCGGTTGTATTAAGCATATAATAATCTCTTATCCTGGTAGCATCCACCTGCCAAAATGCAATCTGCCTGCTATCAGGACTCCAGCGAAATCCATCCCTGCATCCAAATTCTTCTTCATATACCCAGTCAAAAGTGCCGTTAATTAATTTGCGTGTACCGTCTGCCGTTAGTTTGCGTATCTGCCCGGTAGCTACATCTTCTACAAAAAGATTATGGCCGCTTACATAGGCTGCAAATTTACTATCCGGAGAAAATTTTGCAAACATTAATGATTGTGATGGAAGGCCTTTACCCAGTTGTGTAAGTTTATTTGCTGCAATATTAAGCACCCAATAATCGCCACGGGTATTATAGCGCCACACTTTAGCGGTGTTGGCAAATAAAAGCAAATGGTTTTTATCGGTGGCGTAATCAAATGATTGTATTTTAAGGGGAGTGGTTCCTGCGGGAGTAAGCTGGTCTGCTTTTATCAGTACAGTTTCGGCTTCTGTTTTAGGATCTACCCTTATTAGCTTGCCTTCAGTATATTTTATATAAGCCAGTCCGTCTGCAGTCCAGTTCAGGCCACGGTTTTGTGCATATCCTGCCTGGGTAAGCACCATCAGCAGCAGTACCCCTATTTTAGTTTTCCAATGTAGCATATAAATATTTTAAAACTAAAATTAAGTAAATACTACTTGCCTGCATTACCATTAAAGTAAAAAGAACGATAATTTTGTTTTTGGAAAGCGTATTATGCAAAAAGAAAAACTAAGGTTAGATAAATATTTATGGAGCATCCGGTTGTATAAAACCCGCAGCCAGGCTGCCGATGCCTGCGATAAGGGAAAGGTAAAACATAATGGCGGCTCTGCCAAAGCTGCCAGAACGGTATCTGTAGCCGATGAATATGAAATAAGAACAGAAGGAAAAAAATGGCTGATAAAAGTTACAGGCCTGTTACACAACAGGGTTCAATACACTGAAGCTGTTAATTATTATATGGATATTACGCCTGCCGAAGAAGTGGAACGCATTAAATTTCAGGCGGCCGTTTTTCATACGGGCAAGCGCATGAGCAAAGTGGGCAGGCCTACAAAGAAAAATAAAAGAGATATAGATGAGTTTATGGGAGATTAATATCCAGTGCTAAAAATTAAAATAATTTTAGAAAATAAAAATGAAGTTTATTATTTTAAATATTCATTCACCTGCTGCTGAATTGTTTTTTTTACCCATTCCCATGTTTGTCCTTTAAGGCTCACAGGGTCTTCGCTTTCATCTGCATCTGCAAAGTAAGTGAGGGCATAGGGTATTGATATAAGCAACTGCATGTTGGGATATTTTTTAGAATATGCTGTTATAAAATCCTGTACTGAGTAATGCTGAAGCAATTCGGCAATATCCCAAAAGTCTTTCTTTTGTGCCCGCTTTAGCATAGCAAAAATTTTCATTGCCATAATGTCTTCAACACTGAACATCCTGATTCCCTCCTCTTGTACAGTTTCTCTAACCTGTTTAAAATAATGATGTTTTACAAAATCAATTTTTACATCATCAATATAACCAAACAAACCTATCGGATTATTACTGTTCCTGTATGCAAATGGAATTTTTTCAACTTCTAATATTTCAAGTAAATCCTCATTTGTAAAATCTTTTAGAGAAAATAAATCTAAATCAATTGATTTGCGGTGCCCATATTTCAATGATAAACATGTGCCGCCTGCCAAATAAAATGAATCAAGCCTGTCAATACTCATTAATTTTCTTAATATTGAAAGTGTGTGGGGTTCAACTGTGCTTGTGTGTAACATTTATAACTTCGTGGTTGATTATTAAATAATGCAGACGCTAAATAAATTGTAGCCAAGCTTAGCCATTTTGCATTAACAAGTACTTTTTCTATTTTCTCATCTCCATAAAACCTTCTGCACATGCGTATATCTTCCACGTCTCCACGTTCAAAAACCCTTTCAATAATAAAAGAAGCTTTGGCCGTAAAGTCCATTTTTCCGGAATCAACATCCCAAAAAATCCGTTTGTTAAAAAAAGGTTTTGCTGCCGTTTGCATATTGTTTTTTGATAATAATTTAAGTTACAAAATTATATTTCTATTTGGTATAATTTGCATCATAAAAAATAATTAATGACTATAGATATAATCAGCGTTGTTCCTGATCTGCTTACTTCCCCGTTTGCACATTCTATTATGAAACGTGCCAGTGATAAAGGTTTGCTTACGGTTAATGTGATAAACCTCCGGGATTATACCACCTATGCAAGGGCGCAGGTGGACGATTATCAATTTGGCGGTGGTGCCGGAATGGTGATGATGATTGAGCCTTTGGTAAATGCCATTGAAGCGCTTCAACAAAAAATGACTTATGATGAGATTATTTATTTAACGCCCGATGGAGAAACATTTAACCAGGGAATGGCCAACCAGCTTTCGCTTAAAAATAATTTATTGATGATATGCGGCCATTATAAAGGCATTGATCAGCGGGTAAGGGATCATTTTATCACCAGGGAAATATCTATCGGCGATTATGTATTAAGCGGCGGGGAGCTGGCAGCGGCCGTACTAACGGATGCGATTGGCCGCTTATTGCCCGGTGTATTGAATGATGAAAGTTCGGCGCTTACCGATTCTTTTCAGGATAATTTACTGGCTCCGCCCGTTTACACAAGACCGGAAATTTTCAGAGGCTGGAAAATTCCTGATGTATTAAAAAGTGGTAATCATAAACTGATTGATGACTGGCGGCATGAGCAGGCACTGCAGCGTACACAGCAAAGAAGGCCGGATATTTTAAAAGAAGATTAATTATTTACTGTATTTAAAATGCAATTATTGTATCTAACAGGTTTGAACGAAAGTTACCGGTAGTTTCACCCATTTCTATAAATTCTTTTCCCTGCAGTATTAAAGCCGTCACTGTTTTCGTTGCAGGATCTACAATAAAATATTCTTTAGCCCCATATTGTTCATATACATTTCTCTTTTGTTCTAAATCAATACGGGCAGTGCCGGGCGATAAGATTTCTATAACCAAATCCGGCACCCCAACAAATCCTTTATCTTGAAACTGGTGCAGATTTTCAGTACTCACAAAAAAAATATCCGGCTGAAAAATATTGCGTTTACCAAAAAATACATCAAATGGTGCCAGCTTTACTTCGCCAAATTGTTTAACTTCTAAAAAATTTGAAAGGCTTACAAATATTTTCCCAAGTATTGTCTGATGTACATTTGTTGGTGCCGGGCTCATAACTAAATTATTATTTATTAACTGACATAAGGTTCCCTCGGGAAGTGATCCCCACACTTCCAAAATTGTTCTTGGAGGATGCAATACCTTAATCATAAAAATAATTTTACTAAAGTTACAAAAATTAATCTTTTTTTATCCCTATCACCGGCAACGCTTTTTCTTTTATCGCCTGATTTAATTTTGGCAAATCTTCTTCCGTTATTTTTTTCAGTTTGTTCAACTGTGTATCTGCCTGCATACCTAAATCTGCATACGCTTCTTTTACCTGCCTGGCCGGCGCACTGTTGCCGCTGGCTGCAAAGTCGTACAGGCCCGATATTTTATCATCTAAGCGAATTGGAAAATTCAATACGTCCTGCCCGCTTTTAGCTTTGGTTTGATGCAAGGCTTCTTCAATGGCTGTCATTTGCTTATTGATCGTATCTGCCTGCTCCTTAATTTCTTTTGGAATATTTTTTCCCTGCAGATCTACAAAATCATTTATCTGTTTCCGTATATCCCTGATATTTTTTATGGCTTTTTGTGTTTCAGAAAATTTATCCCTTATGGTAATTAATAAATTAAACTGATCCTCATAATCCTGCTGCGATAATTTGTAAACCGGATTGGCTTTAATAATAAAACTGCCTTCGGTAGAATCTTTTTCTGCTTTAATTTTGTAGAAATACTGGCCTGGTGCGGCTTTGGGGCCGGGCACAGTGCCATGCCATAATATAAGGCCTTCAATTTTTTCTGCTGCTGCATAATTCATATTCCATACAAAGCGGTTCATTCCTTTGGCCACTTCTATCTTATCCTCTTTTTCTTTTGCAGTTGTAGAAAAAGATTTGATGAGCTTTTTATTTTTATCCAGTATATCAATGGAAACCTTTGGGGAATCAACAACATTTTTTAAAAAATATTTTATTACTGTTCCGTTAGATGGATTAAACCCTGCGTTTTTTGCATTCGCATTTTCAACACCATCAAACCGGTACGCCTCATTAACCCCAAATGCAAAAAGGTTTTTGTCCAGCAAACCATTTTCTTTTTGCTGCACCACACTTAGATCATCCAACACCCAAAACGCCCGCCCCTGTGTAGCTACAACCAGATCATTTTCTTTTATGGTTAAATCGGTAATGGGCACTACCGGTAAATTAAGTTGAAACGGTTTCCAGTTGGCACCATCATCGTAACTTATATACATGCCATATTCTGTACCGCAATACAGCAGGCCCGGCCTTTTTTTATCTGCTCTTATACATCTTGCAAAATGATTGGCGGCAATACCGTTAGTTATTTTTGTCCATGTTTTTCCATAATCCAATGTTTTAAAAATATATGGCGTAAAATCATCTTCTTTATATTTTGTGCCTACAAAATAGGCTTTGCCTTTTACAAAAGGATCTGTTTCTGCACAGTTCCACATCATCCATTTTCCTGCAGCGGGCGGTGTAACATTCTCCCAGTTCAGGCCACCGTTTTTACTCACGTTTATCAAGCCGTCATCGCTGCCTGTCCATAATAAATCTTTTTCTATAGATGATTCTGTCATCGTAAAAATGGTGCAATAAACTTCTACGCCGGTGTTATCTTTTGTAATGGGCCCGCCGCTGCTGCGTTGCCTTATTTTATCGTTGGTAGTTAAGTCGCCGCTCAATGCCGTCCAGGAAGCGCCTTCGTTTTCGCTGGCAAATAATACATTGCCTGCTGCATATAATTTTTTAGGATTATTGGGCGAAAAATAAACAGGAAAATTCCATTGAAAACGATATTTAGAAACATCTGCACCGCCTCCCAGTGGATCATCGGGCCATACACTTACCGCCCTGTTTTCGCCGGTTCTATGATCGTACCGGGAAAGATAGCCACCATAATTTCCGCCATACACAATATCCGGATTTAGTGGATCTGCCACTACATAACCACTTTCTGCGCCTGCCGTCGGCGACCAGTTTCCCTGGCCAATTTCTGCTCCATCGCTTCTTGATAAAATTCTTACTGTGGAATTATCCTGCTGAGCGCCCAGTATCCTGTACGGAAAATGATTATCAGTACTTACCCTGTAAAACTGTGCTGTGGGCTGGTTTTGGTAAGTACTCCAGTTATTGCCGCCATCAAAACTTATTTGTGCACCGCCATCATCTCCAATGATCATCCTGTTGCCATCTTCGGGATCTATCCATAAATCGTGATGATCGCCATGAGGAGTATTTATATTTTTAAATGTTTTTCCGCCATCCGTACTTTTTAAAAAATTTACATTGAGCGCATACACATTATTTTCATTTTTAGGATCTACAAATATTTTGCTGTAGTACCATGCCCGCTGCCGGATATTATTATCGCTGCTTTGTAAAGTCCAGCTTTCGCCTGCATCGGTACTCACAAATAAACCACCGGAAGGGTTTTCAATCAGAGCATAAATCTTATCAGTGTTGGAAGGGCTCACCGTAACACCCACAATTCCCCAAAGGCCCTTTGGCAAACCTCTGTTAGCAGAAATATTTTTCCAGGTTTCGCCGCCGTCTATACTTTTCCAAATGCCCCCACCATCGCCGCCACTCTCTAAACTATAAGCCGTTCTTTGTATGCGCCAGGTACCCGCATACAACACGGCAGGATTGCCGGGTTCCATAATTAAATCGCTGCAGCCTGTTTGATTATTTACATATAAAACTTTTTTCCATGTTTTACCACCATCTATTGTTTTAAAAATGCCACGCTCTTCATTGGGGCCAAACAAGTGGCCGATGGCTGCTACCCAAACAATATCAGGATTTTTTGGATGAATAATGATCCTGATGATATGCCTGGTATCTTTTAAACCCAGGTTCCGCCAGCTTCTTCCGCCATCATCTGTACGCCAAATACCAAAGCCTTCGCTCACATTACCTCTTAAAGTACTCTCTCCCGCTCCTGCATACAATATCGTATTATCACTGGGTGCCACAGCTACAGAGCCAATAGAACCGCCAAAATATTTATCAGAAATATTTTTCCAGTTGCTGCCGCCATCAATAGTTTTCCAAACACCGCCGCCGGTGCTTCCAAAATAAAAAGTATTTTTTTGTTTGGTATCGCCTGTTACCGCACCGCTTCTGCCACCCCTGAAAGGGCCTACCAAACGGTATTTTTCTTTACTGAATATAAGGCTGTCATTATTTACAGCAGCCGTCATTTTTTTTTGTGAGAAAGAAGTGAACGCCAGCAGGCCTGTTATTAAAAGCAGTATTGATTTTTTCATTACAATTTTATTAGTGTGAATATATATAAGAGCAAAAGATATAAAATTAAAAAATGGCTGCAGCAAAAAGAGACACTTTATTTTATGAGTGGTATAATTAATTTTTAAATTAACCTGCTTCAATAAATTATAATTAGTTTTTGTGTTGTTATTCATTTAGCTATTACTTTGTAAAAACGGTTTATCATCTTAAATTAACAGTAATGGCATCTTTCTCAATAAAAGGAAATATAGTACAGGTACAGGAAAGAGAAATTTTTTATGGAGAAATAATGGTGGAAAATGGAAAGATCTTTTCAATTGCTAAGTTTAACCCTTCCCCAACCGGGGGAGATGGAAGGGGCTATATTCTCCCTGGTTTTATAGACAGCCATGTGCATATTGAAAGCAGTATGCTGGTACCTGCAGAGTTTGCCAAGCTGGCGGTGGTACATGGCACTACGGGCACTATCAGCGATCCGCATGAGATAGCCAATGTATGCGGTATGCAGGGCGTACAATACATGATAGACAACGGCAACACCGTTCCTTTTAAATTTCATTTTGGGGCACCCAGTTGTGTGCCAGCTACTATTTTTGAAACAGCAGGCGCTGCATTAAATGCTGATGATGTTGAAAAATTACTGGCACAGCCGGAAATAAAATACCTGAGTGAAATGATGAACTTCCCCGGTGTATTGCATAATGATGAAGAGGTGATGAAAAAAATTGCCGCTGCAAAAAAATACGGTAAGCCGGTAGATGGCCATGCCCCTGGCCTGAGAGGTGAAACTGCTAAAAAATATATTGATGCAGGAATAAGTACCGACCATGAATGTTTTACTGCCGAAGAAGCATTAGACAAGCTGCAGTATGGCATGAAAATATTAATACGGGAAGGCAGTGCAGCTAAAAATTTTGAAGCCCTGATTTACCTGATGCATGAGCATTATGAAAACATGATGTTTTGCAGTGATGATAAACACCCTGACAGTTTGGTAGACGGGCATATTAATTTACTTTGTGCAAGGGCGGTAGCCAAAGGCATTGATGTATTTAAAGTGCTGCAGGCTGCCTGTATAAATCCTGTGCTGCATTACAAAATGAATAATGGCATTTTAAAAGAGAACGATCCGGCAGACTTTATTGTAGTGAAAGACCTTATACAATTTGAAGTAATGCAAACTTATATTGATGGCGAACTGGTGGCAGCAAATGGAAAATCATTTATTAAAACAACTCCATCATCTATCATCAATCAATTTAACTGCGATGAAAAAACAATAACTGATTTTTCATTTTCCGCAGATCCGGATAATGATGAAATAGCTGTAATAGAAGCATTGGAAGGACAACTCATAACCAATAAAGTTTATTGCAAAGCTACCATTGCAAATGGATATTTAGTAAGCAATACAAAAGAAGATATTTTAAAAATAGTGGTGGTAAACAGGTACAACAATGCACCTGTTGCCAAAGCATTTATAAAAAATATTGGTTTAACATCGGGTGCCATTGCATCATCTGTAGCGCACGACAGCCATAATATTGTAGCCGTAGGAGCAGATGATGAAAGCCTTTGCAGAGCAGTAAATTTACTGATACAGCAACGGGGAGGAATAAGTGCAGTAACGAAACCTTTAAATGCTAAAGAACTTGTATTGCCTTTGCCGGTTGCAGGCTTAATGAGTGCAGAAGACGGCTACAAAGTAGCAGCAGATTATACGGCCATTGATAAAATGGTTAAGGAAGAATTAGGCTCCCCATTAGCGGCGCCTTTTATGACCTTATCATTTATGGCATTACTGGTAATACCACATTTAAAACTAAGTGATAAAGGATTGTTTGATGGGGACAATTTTAAATTAATGGATAATTGATAATTATTAAGAGAATAATTATCAGTATCGGTAGTGGCCTATCAATTAAAGCATTAAAATTTGGCACCTGCAATATGAAAAGCCACACTATCAGTGCCCTTTGGTGCAAAATATTTTGATTTAAAACTACTGCCTGCGCCCGGATGGATGGTTTCGTAAACCATATCATGATCTTCTTCCAGCAGGGTGCCGGTTTTGCTGTAAAAAGAAAGCCTGATGTCTATATCTTTATAAGAAACAACTTTTGCATTGTTGTGAACCTTGCCTTTTACCACGGTTTGCCCCAGAAAATTTTTTTTCTTATTCCCTTCTACGGTAAGAAACCTTGCCGGATTTTTTTGTTCTGTTTGTGCCAGTGATTCTTTGGTGTTTTCGTATTTATCAGTATTGATTTCGTATTGATGACCGTTTTTACACGATGCTGCAATAAATAAAATGCCGCAAAATAAGATGGATAAAGGTTTCATAAAAAATAATTGTTTGTTTGTTATAAAAGGGCAACCAAAAATAAAGGAACCTGAGCGATTTTATTATAGTTTTGTTAGCAGAAACTAATTTTAACTTATTGTTGTTGAAATGAAATTATTACGCTTAAGTGGTTCCACGATTTCATCAGGATTAATATAGCACAACAATGTTGAAAAAATTATCAAGCCGGTAAAAATATATTTTAAAAATGGTACACAACTTAAGCAAACAGCATTCCCTGATAAGCAACTGGGTAAGCGAACTTAGAAATGTAGAACTGCAGCAGGACCGTATGCGGTTTCGCAGAAACCTGGAAAGGATTGCGGAGGTAATGGGCTACGAAATAAGTAAACAATTAGAAACGGAAGACCAGGAAATAACCACGCCTATGGGAACGGCTACCTGCAGAATGCTGAAGGAGCAGCCTGTACTGGCTACCATTTTACGTGCCGGGCTGGCCATGCACAATGGCCTGCTTAGTTATTTTGACCGTGCCGATAATGCCTTTTTAAGTGCTTACAGAAAACACAATGCCGATGGTTCTTTTGAAATAAGTCTCGAATATATGAGCTGCCCCGAAATTGACGGGCGGGTAGTTATTATCAGCGATCCTATGCTTGCTACCGGCGCCTCGCTGGTAAAATCAATACAATATTTAAAGCAGGAAGGAGATATTAAAGAATTGCATATTGTTTGTGCTATTGCCTGCAGTGTAGGCATCGAGTTTGTGTTAAGAGCCGAACCAAAAGCTATTATCTGGTGCGGAGATATTGATGATGAACTTACTGCTAAAGGTTACATTGTTCCAGGCCTGGGAGATGCAGGGGATTTGGCCTACGGCGCTAAAATGCAGGGGTAAATAGTTGATAGATGACAGTTGATAGTTGAAAGAATTTATTTTTAACAGCTTACTTCTAATACTTCCAATTGTAATTATCCTAAAAAGACAAGCAGCATTTTACTCCATTTGCATATCTTTATCACTTATAACCTGGTTAAATGAGAAAATGCTTTTTTATTATCTGTACAGTTTTAGTTAGTTCAAACCTGAAAGCACAGGATCCGCATTTTTCTCAATTTTTTTCTTCCCCGCTTACGCTTAACCCTGCCTTTACGGGCAAGTTTGATGGAGAATGGAGGTTGGCAGCCAATCACCGGGATCAGTGGCCTTCTATTCCCAAAGCTTATGTAACCTCGAGTGCTTCTATTGATTTCCCCATTTTAAAAAAACGCATTCCCGAAAACGATATTTTTGGTTTTGGGATTTCCGGAGTTTCAGATGCAAGTGCCAACAACCAGCTTAAATTAAATTACGGCTCTCTTTCCATGTCGTATCATAAAGCATTGGATGAAGATGGATACAATACAATTGGCGCCGGCTTTCAGGGCACTTACAGCAGTATGGTACTGGATGTAAGCAAATTATTGTTTGAAGATAACCTTACGCAAAATGGGTTTGATCCGGTGGCCAGACCTACTGCCGAAACTTTTAATAACGGTACAAATCAAAATTATATTGATGTAAATGCTGGGCTGCTTTATTCCGGTTCTTCTAACGGAGAAAATAATTATTACCTCGGTGTTTCCATGTATCATATCAACAGGCCCAAAGTAAGTTTTAAAGATAAAAACTGGTACCTTAACGGAAGGTTTACTATACATGCAGGCGGTACAATTCCGTTGACGGATGTGGTATCTATTAATGCCTCTGCCATTCACCAGATACAAAATAAAGCGAGTGAAACTACAATTGGTGCTGCGGTTGAGTTAAATGCCAATAACGATCCGGCAAACCCTACCAATGTTTATATAGGCTCATGGATACGTTTTAATGATGCCATTATTCCCTACCTCGGGCTGGAGTTTGGCGGTTTAAGAATTGGCGCCAGCTACGATGTAAATGTAAGCAGCCTGAAAGCGGCTACGGGTAACCGTGG
>JANLQE010000218.1:0-25802 GCA_031367625.1 Bacteroidota bacterium | reverse complement strand
TGTATCTTCTCCAAATGTATTGCGCTGTAAAGATGTAGTGTTAAATGGCGCTTACGATCAGTATGGCAGGGGAAGAGTGAGCAATTTTTTACAAAGCTTCAACCTCGTTAATATGAATATGGATATTGATGGGCACCGCATTGGTAATGCAGATGCAACAAATATGCGCCAGGTGCTGGATATGAAACATGCAAGCCTGACTACCACTTTTGATTATAAGGATAAGGCAACAGTTTCTTACACCTACTATGCATTGCGGCACCTGCCCTACACCGTATTGGTTGACGTTACTATCAATGCAAAAAAAAATATCGAAGTAATTCCGGCAAGTGTAATGGAAGCGCCTGATGCGCTGAAAGATGTTCAGAATTATTACAATGAAATTGACCGCCCACACGTAAAGCTCAGTTTACTTTCTTCTATCGCAAAAAGCCCTACGGGCAAATTAACCTTTGCTTCTTCCACTACTTTTTTATTTGATGAGGCCAACGGCACAGAGCCGCAATTGATTCACGAGATGTGGGATAATAATATGCATCTTTCAAAATTTAAGAAAAATCTTACTGCGGGAAATTCATATCATTTTTCAATTGCCGGTGCATCTATTACTACAGCGCAGCATGATGATCCGTTGAATGAAGCAGAGCGTTATGTTATCTATGCAAAATTGCAGGGCACTAAACGCCTGTTACAATTTCACAACGCTGCCTGGGATGATTTATGGAAGAGCGATATTGTAATTGAAGGCGACGATGAAAGTCAGCGGGATGTACACTCTGCCATGTATCATTTATATTCTTTTGTACGGGAAGGCACTTCGTATAGCCCGTCACCAATGGGGTTGAGCGGATTGGGTTATAATGGCCACGTTTTTTGGGATGCAGAATTATGGATGTTTCCGGCTATTTTAGCACTACACCCGGAGATGGCAAAAAGTATGGTCGAGTATCGCTATCAAAGATTGGCACAGGCAAAGCATAATGCTTTTGCACATGGGTATAAAGGCGCCATGTATCCCTGGGAAAGTGCTGCAAGCGGTAACGAAGAAACACCGGTATGGGCATTAAGCGGCCCCTTTGAACATCATATTACCGCAGACGTAGCCATTGCTGCATGGAATTATTTTGCTGTAACCCAGGATACAGTATGGCTTAGAGAAAAAGGTTTTCCGGTAATAAAAGAATGTGCTGATTTTTGGGCAAGCCGGGTAGAAAAAAATGGCCCCAACAAATATGATATAAAAAATGTAGTAGCTGCAGATGAGTGGGCAGAGAACGTGGACAATAATGCCTTTACGAACGCAGCAGCAAAAGCCAATCTGCGTTATGCGGTAATGGCGGCAAATATTTTAAACCAAAAAGCAGATCCTGAATGGGCAGAGGTAGAAAAAAATATTCCTGTTTTAAAAATGAGTAACGGCGTTACATCAGAGCATGCTGCCTATAAAGGCGAAAAAATTAAACAGGCCGATGTTAACCTTTTGTCTTATCCTTTAAAAGAAATTACGGACCAGGCACAAATAAAAAAAGATTTAGAATATTATGAAAGCCGTATTGGCGAAGGTTCCCCGGCAATGACTCATGCAATTTTTGCAGTATTGTATGCAAGATTAGGGAACGGCGAAAAAGCCTGGGAAGCATTTAAAGAAGCTCATCTGCCAAATAAGAAAAATCCTTTTGGGGTATTGTCCGAATCAGCAGGTGGCACAAACCCCTATTTTGCAACGGGTGCAGGCGGTTTTTTGCAGAGTATGCTTTTTGGTTTCGGCGGGCTGGAAATTACTCCGCAGGGAATTGTACAGATAAAATCAACCCTGCCAAAAGCCTGGAGAAGTGTTACTCTTACAGGTATCGGGCCTGCAAAAAAGACATTTTCTGTAAAATGATACTGGTAAGTGTTTTGATTGCCTGAATTATCTTATCTTGTAACGTAAAAATTACCAAAGGCTGTGAAGAAAATTGTTTCTGCATTATTAATATTCCTCTTATTTTTTAATTGGTTTGGATATAACCTGCTGGTAAATTATTTACAGCAACAGTCTGATACGCATTTAGAAGCCATGCTGGATGGTAACCAGTACGAAGATTCTCAGTTGATTGAACTTAAAATTCCCACACATATTCCTTATCAAACAAGCTGGGCATCGTTTGAACGCTATGATGGAGAAGTGAAAATGAATGGTACAATATATAAGTATGTAAAACGAAAAGTAGCCAATGATACGCTTTATTTAATGTGCATACCCAATGCAAAAAAAATGCAGTTGGAAACTGTTAGAGACGATTTTTTTAAAAATACAAACGGACTGGCCCAGAACAATCATTCAGATAAATCTTCTAAATCTTCTTCTTTTAAAAACAGCATGAGTGATTATGATGCAAATGCTTTTATTTTTAATTTAAACGTAACCCATAAGTCTTCTTATGATTTTGCGCATATTTACCAGGTAAATATTTTACTTTCTGCTCCGCACATATCTCCGGAACAGCCTCCTGACTGCAGGCTTGCATAATTCGTTTATTTTTTATTCACTCAACCTGTTATCATTATTAAAAACTGATAACAACATTTATTATTTTTTTAAAAAAATATTTAAGCTATGATAAAATTATTTATTTGGTGTACAGCACTGCTGGCGTTATGGGGATGTAATGCTAAAAAAGATTATGAAGCTATTTTTAAAAATCCAGAGTTGTATTCCCAAACCGTGCATGAATTAAATACAGTAGTAATGGGAAATAATTTTACCCCTATTGTTGCATCCCGAAATTATTTATATGCTAATACTGCGGCTTACGAAGTAATAGCTGCGGGCTATCCAGGCAAATACAGTTCTCTTGCAGGACAGTTAAGAGGTTTAAAAGCAATAGAACAACCTAAGCCAGATAAAAAAATCAATTTCGAATTTGCTGCCCTGTTATCTTTTTGTAAATTGGGAGAAGCAGTTACTTTCCCCGAAGGCAGCATGAGTGAATATGTAGATAGTTTAAAAAAACTTGCACATGATAATGGTATGCCGGGAGAAATGTTTGATAACTCTGTGGAATATTCCGATACTGTTTCTGCAGCCATATTACGGTGGTCAAAAAAAGATAATTACGCACAAACAAGAAGTGCCGAACGATATACTGTTACAGATGAAGAAGGAAGATGGGTTCCTACACCACCTGCATACAGCTCGGCCATGGAACCGCACTGGAACAAAATAAGGCCGCTTGTTATGGATAGTTGCAATCAGTTTCAAGTGCCGGCACCCATTAAGTTTAATATAAAAGATACTGGCAGCGATTATTATAAACAGGTAATGTATTCAAAACATGCGATTGAAAATCTTACACCTGAGCAAAAGCATATCGCAGATTTTTGGGATGATAACCCCTTTAAATTAATTGTTTCAGGTCATCTTATGTATGGCACCAAAAAATTTTCACCGCCGGGCCACTGGATGAGCATAATTGGTATTGGAGCAAAAACAGCAAAGGCAGATTTTTCAACTACAGTATATGCTTATGCAAAAACCAGCATTGCTTTGTTTGATGCATTTATTGAATGCTGGGATGCCAAGTATAAATATAATACTGCCCGTCCGGAAACAGTGATTAATAAATATCTTGATGCTAACTGGCAGCCTTACCTGCAAACGCCACCTTTTCCTGAATACACCTGCGGCCATTCTACCTGTTCATCTGCAGCAGCCGAAGCACTGACCAGTGTGTTCGGTGATAATTTGGCTTATACCGATACTTCAGAATTAGAGTTTGGTATCAAGAGCCGGAGTTTTAAATCTTTTCGTGCCGCAGCAGAAGAAAATAACTGGGCCAGGTTTTATGGGGGTATTCATTTTCATAATTCATGTATTGTAAGTACAGAGTATGGCAAAAAAATTGGTGCCCTGGTAGTGCAGAAATTAAAGATGAAAATGTAGTTGCAAAAAGAAATGAGAAAATGAATGCCGCTTCATCAATTCTTCACACATAAAAAAATAATCTGCAAAAATAAAAAACATTGAAAATATTATTAATAAAAAAAGTTAACCTGTTAATCTGCTGCTGCCTTGCTGCACAGTTATGTTTTGCGCAAACAGATATTGATGCCATTACCATGGATAAGCATAACTTATGCATTGGGCCTATGTATAGCAGCAGCAGTTGGAAAAATTATTGGGAAGGTACTTATAAAAGGGACAATGCAAATCTGGGTACAGTCTCCTCAAAAATGTACAGCATCATGGGCAACTATGGTATAAAAGATAATCTTAATTTTTTATTTAGTGTTCCCTACATCATCAATAAAGCATCAGCAGGCCAATTACATGGTATGCAAGGGCTGCAGGATGTATCACTATGGTTAAAGTACCTGCCTGTAGAAAAAGAAATAGGGAAGGGTGTTCTATCAATTTATACCATCGCCGGCATTTCCGTACCTGTATCCAATTATGTTGCTGATTATTTACCCTTATCAATTGGATTGCATAGCAGAAATTTTTCAGGAAGAATAATGTTAGATTACCAGGCAGGCAATTTTTTTGCCACGGGCTCAGCCACTTATATTTATAGAAGTAATGTAACCATTGACCGTTCGGCATATTATACCACAGAGATGCATTATACCAATGAAGTAAAAATGCCTGATGCTTTTTCTGAGAATTTTCGTATTGGTTATCGTAGCCACAGGCTTATAGCGGAAGCGGTATTAGACAATTGGAATACTCTGGGAGGGTTTGATATTCGCAAAAATGATATGCCATTTTTAAGTAATAAAATGAATTCAACCAAGGGGGGCGTAAATTTTAAATATACATTAAACAAGGTTTCAGGCCTATCCTTTATAGCTGGCGGTAATATTACTCTTGCCGGTAGAAATACAGGGCAGGCCTCAACTGAGTATGGAGGAATATTTTATATAATAGATTTTTCGAAAAACAAAAAAACCATTGATAACAACTCAAAATAATTTATCATGAAACAAAATTTTTATTATTTCTGCGTGGTTTCATTTGTATTAATCACTTTATTATTTATATCATGTAATAAAAATATTACTGAAAGAACAGATCTGTTTGCTGCACTCAATCCGGCAAAAAATGATATTAATGCCGGAACATGGAAAACAATTTTACTCACAAGCCCTGATGAATTTTCCGTAGCTGCACCAATAGCAACCAATACACCTGCATACCAGGCAGAGTTAAATGAAATAAAGGGTTTACAAAGAAATCTGACAGATGAGCAAAGATCTATTATTAAATACTGGTCTGCAGGTGCAGTGCTTCGCTGGAACGAAATTTTAAGAACTTTAGTAGCAAGACATAATCTTGCTCCCTACCAAAAAGAAGATGGTGTTTATCCTGCACCAAGTGCAGCTAATCCTTTCGCCTATCCGCAATTTCCCTTTTCAAATCCGCCTTATGCCTCCCGGTCTTATGCGTATGTAAGCGCTGCACAATACGATGCTTTGGTAGCGGCCTGGCATTACAAAAAATTATACAACCGGGCTGCACCTTATGTTGTTGATTCAAGTGTTCAGGCTTTGGTTCCAAAATCTACTTTGCCTTCTTACCCCAGCGAAGATGCCGTGATAGAAGGCGCTACTGTTGAGATGCTCAAATTATTGTTTCCTACAGAAATTGCTTATGTACAGCAAAAAGCCGATGAACAGAAATTATACAGGATGATGGCCGGTGCAAATGTACGCAGCGAAATAGAAGCAGGAGAAGAATTGGGTAAACTGGTTGCTCAAAAATTTACAGCCCGTGGAAGAACAGACAGGGCAGGTCAGGCAACAGCAACACCTGCCTATTGGAAACAATTAGAAGATCAGACCACTGCAACCGGGCAAATCTGCTGGCTCAGCCTGGAATCACCTAAGCGCCCGCCAATGCTGCCGTTATTTTGTAAAGTAAAACCTTTTTTGTTTGACTCATTAACGGTAATCGCATTGCGGCCATCTCCACCACATCTTACAGGTTCTGATAAATTTAAAAAGGAAACAGAAGAAGTACGCTATTATAGTAAAAATGTTACGAGAGAAAGAATCCGTATTGTACATTTTTGGGCCGATGGAACCGGCACTTACTCTCCTCCCGGTCATTGGGACGCAATTGCTGCAGAAGAATTTGTAAAAGAAAATTTCAGTGAAGTAAGATGGGCAAGAAATTTTGCCTTATTAAATATGTCTCTTATGGATGCGGGAATCGTTTGCTGGGATACAAAATATTTTTATTTTAACCCACGCCCTTCACAGGTAGATCCCAGCATCAAAACGCTGACTGGTATTCCAAATTTTCCTTCCTATATTTCGGGGCATTCTACCTTCAGTGCCGCAGCAGCAGCAATTCTTACGCATATTTTACCCAGCCGGGCAAACCTGTTTAACGATATGGCGCAGGAAGCTTCTTTATCACGCCTCTTTGGTGCTATACATTACCGCAGCGATTGTACAGTAGGATTGGAAGTTGGAAAAAAAGTTGGTGATTTTGCCGTAAAAAGAGCAATGACTGATGGTGCAGAATAACAGATATCAAGATGGTTACCAAATGTTCGCTGCAGGAATAGGAATGCTGTTGCTGGTAATTCTATTTTTTTTCAACCGTTTTATCTGGCGACGATGAACTGTAAAAACTCAATTGTTTTAAAAATCTTTATGAAATTATTATTTAAAATACCGATTCAATTTTTGTTGTTAAGTGTTTGTGTAAACGTATGCAGTGCACAGGTGCATTCACAGGCTAAACCCAAAGACTCCATTTCTACAAAGCAGCTTGATAGTGTAAGGGTAAATGCATGGCTGAAAGCATCGGATGCTTCTTTTATGAAAGAGGTAGAGGGTACAAAAATCTATGCAGGTAAAAAAACAAACAGCGTAATACTTTCTGATAGAACAAATGGTCTCCCTGCAAATCTTGCACGTACTGCCATGGCAAAAATTCCCGGCCTTACCATTTGGGAAATGGATGGAGCAGGCACACAATTAAATGTTGGATCGAGAGGAACAGATGCACACCGCTCTATTGAAATGAATATGCGCCAAAATGGATACAACACAAATTCTGATTTGTTTGGCTATCCTGAAAATCATTATTCAGTACCACTGCAGGCCATTCATGAAATTCAATTGGTACGGGGCTCTGCTGCTTTGCAGTTTGGGCCGCAGTTTGGTGGTATGATGAATTATAAATTAAAACAGGGATACAGTACAAAACCTTTAGCCATTGAAAGTGAACAAACGGCTGGAGGATATAATTTTTTTAACTCTTACAATGCTGTAAATGGTACAAAAGGAAAATTAAACTATTTCGCATTTTACGATAAACGCCACGGAAATGGATGGAGAAACAATGCAGAATTTAATTACCATGCATATCACATAAACCTTGGGTATAAAATAAATGACCGTGCAAATATTTCTTTCCAGTTTTCCCGATCAGATTATGTACAACAAATAGCAGGGGGATTAACCGACAAACAGTTCAATGAAAACTCACAACAATCTATTCGCAAAAGAAATTTTTTTCAACCGGTGATAAATATTCCGGCATTGATTTTTAAATTTGATATTTCTGCAGGCACACATCTGGAAGTAACTGCAAATGCATTATTTGGCCAGCGTAACAGTGTACAGTTTATAAATACAGCTAATATTCCTGATACATTTAATACGGCCCTTGGATCTAACAATCCAAGACAGGTGGACAGGGATTATTATAATGCCTTTACAACAGAAGCAAGATTGTTGCATATTTTTAAAATAGGAAAAATAAACAGTGTGATATCCGGGGGCGTTCGCTTCTTTACTGAGCTTACAAAACGCAGGCAAAAAGGCATGGGTACTACAGGAAGTGATTTTGATCTCTCCCTTACGAAACAATATGGTATCAATCTTCATTTAATTACTTATAACTATGCTGTATTTGCTGAAAATATTTTTCAGCTAACCACAAAATTTTCTATAACACCAGGGATAAGGTATGAAGTGATTGATACAAAAATGAGTGGCGTTATTGATAATGCCACTGCACCAATAGCATATAAAAGCAGCCGGAATTTTCCTCTATTTGGTGCAGGCTTGCAATACCAGTTATCTTCTTCAACACAGTTATATGGAAATATTTCACAAGCTTACCGACCTTACTTATATGCTAATGTAACACCTGCAGACAGAATTGATAAAATTGATCCTTCTTTAAAAGACAGTAAAGGCTATGATGCAGATCTGGGTTACCGTGGCCATTATAAAAATATTTTACAGTTTGATATTAATGGGTTCTACCTTTTTTATGGCAATAAAGTAGGTCTTGTTTCTGACAGGAATATAGACGGAAGTAATTATCTTTTCACCACCAATATTGGAAACTCTGTAGCTAAAGGTATAGAGGCATTTGTAGAATTATCATTAGTTAAATTAATAATTCCTGAAACTGTAAAACTGGATATAAAAATATTTAATTCATTAGCTTATGATGACGCCAGATATACAAGTGGAAGCATAAATAAATCAGGAATCAATACCAGTGTAAAAGGGAATTATGTAGAAAATGCACCGAAGTGGATCAATAAATCAGGTGTTGAATTCAGCTATAAAAATTTCTCTTCAAACTTTCAGTACAGTCTTACCAGTAAAAGTTATAATGATGCATTCAACACTATTTTCAGTGCCAATGGTGTAACAGGTGTAATTGCAGCCTGGCATGTATGGGATTGGACTGGTAACTGGCAGTTTACAAAACAATACCATCTATCTGCCGGCATTAATAATTTTACAGATGAAAAATATTTTAATAGAAGGATAACATTTTATCCAGGCCCTGGTATTTTGCCTGCTGATAGAAGAACATTTTATATTTCCTTCGGCATAAAAATGTAAGCAAATATCAGCTTCAAAATTATTTAATGGGTATAGTAATGTTGAAGGCATAAACAGAATCAATATAAAATTTTATATCCGGATTGATTGACCTGTTTTTCGGATGAATACTTTTACATTTTTTCTTCCAGCAAAAGAAATGAATATGCCGCAATTATCAGGTATTCATGATCCTCCCCTACTGTATATTCCTTTTTGCCCCAATAGTCGTACAAATGACTGGCAGGTTTTCCATTGGCCTTAAAAGCATACCAGGTAAGGTGCGCAGGCTGGTTGCTGAAATTGAATACACAAAATAACCGTTCATTATCCCGGCTCCGTATAAAGCCCGCCACATGAATATTATGCGGCATCATCCATATAAGATTGCTGTGATCGGCTGTTGTATTTAATTTTTTTCTGATGCGGAGCAATCTTGCCGTAGCAGAAAAAACCTGTTGTTCTGCTGTTCCTTTTTTATTGATCATTTCATTCTTCTCCCAGCTAATAACGGGGCGGTGCATCCAGCGGTTATCATAACTTTTAGCTTCATCGTCCAGGTAAGAATAATCATTGGTATAAGCTGCTTCATCGCCATAAAACATCATGGGCATACCGCCAATAAAAAAGCTCATCGCCTGCATCAGCAATATTTTTTTAATAGAGAGGCTGATCTCTTTTTCATCTTCCTTGTTTATTGCTTTTTCCAGTCCGCACAGCGAAGCGAGTGAGCCGCTGATACGGGCATCGCCGGTTTTTGGATTATAGGAAAATAAGGCCCCTGCTGAAAGCGATCCTCTGTATTTTCCCGAATAATAATTTTTTAAAAACTGCCGGTGCTGATATGCATTCTGGCCTGCATGTTCAATCATATAATCATCGTATCCTAAACCAATATCATCATGGCAACGGGTATAAGTGATCCAGCTTGTACCCGGTGGTTTTTGTAACAAAATGGATTGTGCTGCCAGCATTACTTTTGTTTCGCCGGTAGCCAGCGCATCCCATTGCAAAGCCATTTGTGTAGCATTGTAGGCAAAGTCACATTCCTTTGCTTTAAACATTCCTGTTCCAAAATAATTTATCATGGCCGCAGGTGCCACAATAGCTTCGCCCAGTAAAGCCATACCAGGCGTTGCCAGCATTACACATTGCTTTATTAACCGCAATAAGGTATGCGCCTTTGGCAAATTCTGGCATGAAGTACCCGTCTGTTTCCAGATAAAAGCGGGGGCATCAATGCGCAATACATCTACACCTAAATTGGCATAAAAGAAAATATTTTCCAGCATGGAAATAAACACTGCCGGGTTGGTATAATTTAAATCCCATTGGTAGTTATGAAAAACAGTCATCACCCATTTATTGCATTCCTGCACATAAGTAAAATTGCCCGGTGAGCTTTCAGGAAAAACTTCCGGCATGGATTTTTCAAATTCATCGGGGATGGTTCTGTCGCTGTACATGTAAAAATAATCCTGGTATTCCTGCTCTCCCTGTTTTGCTTTTTGTGCCCACTCATGCTGCTGTGAGGTATGGTTGAGAACAATGTCAATCATCAGGTGTATATTCTCTTTGCTCATCTTTTGCTGCAGCGTTTTCAATTGAGAAAGTGTTCCGAACCGCTCATCTACTTTTCTAAAATCCGAAACAGCATATCCGCCGTCACTTTCGCCTTTGGGGCTTTCAAACAACGGCATCAGATGCAAAACATTTACACCAAGCTTTTTAAAATAAGAAAGTTTTTCCTGAAGGTTTGTGAGATTGCCGCAAAAGCGATCAACATATAAACTCATACCCGCAAGTTGATTACTTAAAAACCATCCTTGCTTTTCCAGCTTTTCAATATCTTTTTTTTTCAGCAGTGCAGAACGTTGAACATAGGTGGTTGTAACAGACTCAATTAATTTATCAAACATCTCCTCCGCTTTGGGATGATGCGCATAAATTTCGTTATACAATAAATGGATGATCGAAATATTAGACAAAAATCTTGCATGCATTAAACGGTCTTTAGCATGAGTATCTATATTATGTTTTTCTAAAACATTTTCTATCTGTCCAAAAAGTTGATGATCGTACATTTTTTGTGAGGGTTAATCAAAAATCCGGTTGTTAAGATGTTTGAAGGCTTCCATAGCACCCATATACTCACAGGTACGGGCACCCGCTTTATTTCCGTTGACAACAATTTTTTTCCAGTCTGCAACACTTAATGCCTGTATTACGGGCAAAGAGAAATTACTGAGCTGGTATAATAATGCGCCCACAAAAGCATCGCCGGCACCGGTTGTGTCTATCGGGGTTATGGCAATAGTTGGAACAGTTTGCATATTTTTTTCATGGACAAGCATGGTGCCTTCTTTGCCCAACGTGATAGCAAATACCGCCTTGGTTTTTTCAGATAAAATAACAGCGGCATTATGCACCGATGAGCTTCCGGTAATAAGCATAGCTTCCTCATCGCTCACTTTAAAGAAGTGGCACTGCTGCATAAAATGCCAGGACTGCTGGATAAAAGTTTCTGTATTATTTTTAAATAATAAATGCCGGTAGTTGGGATCGAAGCTGATGAATATATTTTTATCGAGTGCTTTTTGTAACAATGCTTTATATGCCAGTTGCAATGGACCCGGAAGAAAAGCAGTTGCTGAACCAAAGTGAATAATAGAAAAATCATCCAGGTTAATGCCTTGCAAATCGTTTTCACTCAACTGCCCATCTGCGCCACGGTTAAAAACAAAATCACGTTCACCATCGGGCATCAGCGAAACAAAAGCAAATGTGGTAAAGCAATTTTTATCCTGTAACATCCAGTTTGTGGATACACCAAAGTCTTTCATTGTATCTATCAGTTGCTGGCCAAAAGGATCTGCGCCTACCTTGGCAGCCAGCATTACATCACCGCCAAGTGCAGCAATAGCAGCCGCTACATTGGTTGGTGCCCCGCCCGGTTTCTTTAAAAAATGTTCTCCTTTATTAAGCGTTGATCCGGTATCGGTGCAGATCATGTCAATCAATGCTTCCCCGATGCAAAGTATTTTACCCCTGTTCCCTGAAGAAGAACTCAGACCGTTACTTTCTTCGTTATTATTCTTTTGATTTATGCTCATATAATTAATTAACTCTTTACTGTTGTCAATGTCCACCTCCAATTGGAATGGTAATTTCACCTGATGGTTTATCAGCTTTTATTAAGAGTGTTAGTGCTGCAGCAATTAATAAAAATACAGCTCCAAAGTAAATAGCATTTGCAGGTTCTTTACTTAAAAGCTTATTAAAGATTGAACCAAAAGTTAATGAGTAAATGAGCATTGGAATAACAATCATCATATTTATTATACCCATATACACACCATACCTGCTTTTGGGAATATCATTTACAATTAATAAATATGGAACACCCATCATACTTGCCCATGCAATTCCAAAACCAATAAGTGGAATGAAAACTAAATATTTATTGCCAATATGAGGAAAAATAAAAAGAGCAAGTGCTGCTAATAATAAGCAGGTGGAATGTACTAATCTTGCCCCTTTTTTTCGGGCAAACCAAACCAAGGCAAATGCAGAAAGAAATGTAATAATATTTGTCCAGCCACTAATCAATCCACCCCAACCAACAGCTTCCTGATAAACTTTATTTGCTGCAGAACTGTCAGTTGTTTTAAAAATTGATTTCGCAATTGTCAGATCCTTAAAATCCCAATAGCATTTTAAAGCAAACCATTGAAACAAGTAAACAAAAAATAGCCTCCACATATTAACAGGCATTTCTTTAACCGCATGGTAAATTTCTATAAATGGGGTTGCTATACTCACTTTTTTACTCCTTAATTCAGCTAACTCTTCTTCTGTGGGAGGAATTTCAGGTGTTGTTTTATTACTCCACAATACACTTGAAATACTGCAAAAAGCTCCAAAGAAAAAAGATGCAAATACCCAATAAGGAATATTACTGGCATTGCTTTTATTTAAAAACGGAATTAATTGAAAAAGAAAAAGAGATAATGTAGCTAAAGTTTGACCAAAACCTGTAAAAAAACTTTGAGCTAAAAAACCAGTAGGCTGTTGCTGTTTATCAAGTTTATCAGCCACAAAAGCACGGTATGGTTCCATTGCTGTATTGTTAGCGGCATCTAAAATCCATAACAAACCTACAGCCATCCATAATGTTTTACTGAAAGGAAAAAGAAATAAACAAATACTACACATTAATGCGCCTATTAAAAAGTAAGGTTTTCTTCTACCCCATTTTGGATGCCAGGTTCTGTCACTCATTGCACCAATAATTGGTTGAATTAATAACCCTGTTACCGGTCCTGCAATTTGTAACCATGGTAAATCACCATTTTCGGCCCCTAAAAATTTGTAAATTGGATTTACTGCATTTTGCTGTAGTGCAAAGCTGTACTGTATTCCAAAGAAACCCACATTCATATTTATGATCTGCGAAAAACTAAGGCGTGGTTTTATTAATGGCATTAAAATAAGTTAGATTATTGATTAAAATTCAGGAAATTTAAAACCCGAAGTTGAGATTTTAAAGATAATCTTTTAGTAAATATAAAATAACATAAATGTGAACTTATGTATGCCTGAATTAAATTGTATATTCGGATTATAAATCTTAACAAAATTTACCATGAACAACTGGAGAATAAAAGTTTCCCTCTTTCTTAATTATTTTGTTTTTGCGATATTGCTCAACAGCGTGGGTACAGTTATTTTGCAGGTGCAGAATAATTATGGAATAACTCAATCTTCAGCGAGTGTTTTAGAGGCCTTTAAAGACCTGAGTATAGCAATCGTTTCTTTTTTAGTTGCATCCTACATTGCACGCATCGGTTACAAACGTTCTATGCTGCTGGCATTGGCGCTGGTAATAGTGGCATGTTTAATGATGCCTTTTATTGGAGGCTTTGCCATGACCAAAGTACTTTTTGCTTTAACGGGTGCCGGCTTTGCATTAATAAAAGTTTCTGTTTTTGCTACAATAGGTTTGGTAACCTCCAATAAAAAAGATCATGCAAGTTTTATGAATTTTATTGAGTCTTTTTTTATGGTCGGGATTTTAACCGGTTACTTTATTTTCAGTGCTTTTGTAGATAGTGCCGATCCCACATCTACATCATGGCTAAGAGTTTATTATTTATTGGCGGCAATATCTGCAATTGCTTTTTTATTATTATTAAGTTCCCCATTAGATGAATCATCTGTAAAACCTACAGAAGCTAAACCACTGGCCCAGGAATTTATTGGTATGTTTAAACTAACTATCCGCCCTTTGGTACTGGTTTTTGTGATAAGCGCTTTTTTTTATGTATTGATAGAACAAAGCATCATGAGCTGGCTGCCCACTTTTAACAGCAAGGTATTGCATTTATCCACGGTACTAAGTATTCAAATGGCAAGCATACTGGCCGCCTGCACAGCGGTTGGGCGTTTTATTGCCGGAATTATTTTACGAAAAATTCATTGGCTGCTGGTGCTTATTGTTTGCCTGGTTCTTGCAGCTACCCTCGTATTATTAGTTGTTCCATTGGCTTCTAACCTGCAGCTAACTTCTGTAAGTAACTGGTCTGATGCGCCCCTGGTGGCTTTTATTTTTCCGGTTATCGGCCTGTTACTTGCACCGGTATATCCTGCAATTAATTCAGTTATTCTTAGCTCACTTCCTGCCAGGCAGCATGGCCCCATGAGCGGGTTGATCGTTATTTTTTCTGCATTGGGTGGCACCACGGGCTCTATCATCACAGGGTTTATTTTTCAACATTATGGCGGGCAAACGGCTTTCTATTTTTCGCTGATACCTATAAGTATTCTTATCATCAGTCTTATCTTTTTTAGCCGGTTACAAAAAAAATCTGCTGTTATTGATGCGTCTCTTCATCCGGATATGGTGCATTAATAAACAACCTCTTTAAAAAAAAATAATGATAAATAAAGACATTTTTTCTTTAGGAGAACTGTTTGAAAGAGTTCAGATGGAAAATATTTTTCCCGACGGAAAAACATTTGTTGATTGTTCACACGCTTTAGAACTTTCGGCTATCCACCAGCTTTATGAAGAACAAAAAATCAGTGCCGGTTTTAATCTCGAAAAATTTGTAACAGAACATTTTACCCCTCCAAAAACTTACTCAACAAAATATGTAAGCGTTACCGGCAGGCCAATTGTGGAGCATCTTCAAATGCTTTGGGACGAGTTAACGAGGCAACCGGAAGAAGAGGAAAGTTCGTTAATTCAATTGCCTCATCCATACATCGTGCCGGGTGGGCGGTTCAGAGAAATTTTTTACTGGGATAGTTACTTTACCATGCTGGGTTTGCAGGCATCAGGAAGAATAGAGATGATACAAAACATGATCAATAATTTTTCTTTTCTTATTGATAAATTTGGATACATACCCAATGGCAACCGTACTTATTTTTTGGGAAGATCGCAACCGCCGTTTTATGCATCAATGATAAAATTACTAAGCGAAATAAAAAATGAAAATATTTTAATTGATTATTTACCCCGGCTTGAAAAAGAATATGCTTTCTGGATGAGAGGAAGTGAAACATTAAGTGATAAAAATATTTCCGTTCACCGTGTGGTGTTAATGCCTGATGGAAGTATGCTGAACCGTTATTGGGATGAGCATGATACACCCAGGGTAGAATCTTTTAAGGAAGATATTGAGCTGGCAGAAGATGTGGCTGATAAAAAAAGTTTATTCAGAAATATCCGTGCAGCCTGCGAATCGGGTTGGGATTTTTCTTCCCGGTGGTTTAAAGATGAAAAAGATTTTTCAAGCATTAATACCATAGAAATTATTCCCGTTGATCTCAATTGCCTTTTATACGATCTGGAAACAACAATTGCAAAAGCCTGTCAATTGTGTTATGATAAAACGGGGGAAGAAAAATATTCCATACTGGCAAATAACCGCAAAGCTGCCATAGAAAAATATTGCTGGAACAAAGAGAAAACTTTTTATTTTGATTATGATTTTGTGTCCGGCAGTCAAACAAAATCGCTAACCTTGGCCGGGGCATTTCCATTATTTTTTCAACTATCTACACAGCAACAGGCACAAGGCGTAGCGAATGTTTTGCAAAAATATTTTTTATCTTCCGGGGGGTTGCAAACAACAACTGTTACCACGGTTCAGCAATGGGATTCGCCAAATGGATGGGCGCCTTTGCATTGGATAGCAATAAAAGGGCTTGTAAATTATGGTTTTACAGCAATAGCAAAAGATATTGCACAACGCTGGATGGGTATCAATGAAAAAGTGTATAATAATACCGGTAAGATGATGGAGAAATATAATGTGGTTACCACAGACCTTGCAGCAGGCGGCGGCGAATATCCATCCCAGGATGGCTTTGGCTGGACTAACGGTGTGTACCTGGCTTTAAATGAAATGTATAAACAAAAATAATTTCTTTATACCCGTTTATGGCTTATTGTTAGTTTGCAATGCTCCTTAAAAATGATTATAAATAAATAAAGATTATCAAATCTGATAATCCTTATTGCTGAGGTCCCGAGCGGATTCGAACCGCTGTAGAAGCTTTTGCAGAGCTTTGCCTAGCCACTCGGCCACAGGACCTTTTATCATTAAAAATCAACCTTAAAACAAGGTTGATTTTTAGTGTTGCAAAAATAGGGTATTTTTAGCCAAAATTTCAAAATCAACAAACCCGGTTGGTAATTTTTTAAAATATACTACAGAATGAACAGCATTGAAGCTTCTGAATTAATTATAAACAATCGCGGCGCTATTTATCATGTAAACTGCAGGCCCGAAGAAATAGCAACTACCATTATCACTGTAGGCGACCCCGACCGTGTAAAAGAAGTGAGCAAACATTTTGACAGCATTGAATTTAAAAATAATCACCGGGAGTTTATTACCCACACCGGTTTTATTGGTAAAAAAAGATTATCGGTAACCAGCACCGGTATTGGCCCCGATAATATTGACATTGTTTTAAACGAACTTGATGCTTTGGTAAATATTGATTTTGAAACAAGAACAATTAAACAAAATATTACCCCACTCACTATTATCCGGGTAGGAACATCAGGCTCGTTGCAAAAAGAAATTGCTGTTGATAGTTTTGTTGCAAGCACCCATGGCCTTGGGCTTGATAATCTTTTAAACTTTTATACGCATACCAGCAACGAAGAAGAAAAACAGATTTTACAGGCCTTTGATACACATACCCAATTGCACCAGGGCATTTCTGCTCCTTACATTACAGGTGCAGGTGTATCAGTTTTAAAAGAATTTGTAACCGGATTTCATCAGGGCATTACGGTTACCTGCCCCGGTTTTTATGGCCCGCAGGGCAGAGTGTTGCGCATGGGCCTTTCACACCCTCAACTGATTGACAGACTAACTACTTTTAATTTTGGTAATCACCGAATCAGTAATTTTGAAATGGAAACTTCTGCTATTTATGGTATGGGAAAAATATTAGGGCATCATTGTGTATCCTTAAGCGCTGTGGTGGCCAACCGTATTTCAAAAGAGTTTAGTAAAGATGGAGGAGCAGCCGTAGAAAATTTAATTGTAAAAACTTTAGAAACTATTTCTTCCTTAAAATAATGACACATACCTTTTATAAATACCAGGGAACCGGAAACGATTTTGTAATTTTTGATAACCGCCGGGGATCATTTGATAATCTTACCGTAAAACAGGTAAAGCATATCTGCGACCGCAGGTTTGGTGTGGGCGCAGATGGCTTGATGCTGCTGAATGTAAAGCCGGGATATGATTTTGAAATGATCTATTACAATTCTGATGGAAATAAGAGCAGCATGTGTGGCAATGGTGGCCGGTGCCTGGTGCAATTTGCATTTGATGCAGGCATTCATAAATATACTTACAGGTTTGTAGCTATTGATGGCGAGCATGAAGCAGAAATAGATAACAACGGCCTCATCCGTTTAAAGATGCAGGATGTAAATAAGGTAGAAGAGCATTCTTCTTTTGCAATTTTAAACACGGGCTCGCCGCACTTTGTAAAATTTGCCAACGACATTGCCAATATTGATGTGGTAGAAACGGGAAGGGATATACGCTACGGAAAACAATTTGCAGCAGAAGGTATTAATGTAAATTTTGTAGAGAATACCGGCGAAGATTCTATCTACGTGCGAACGTATGAGCGTGGTGTAGAAGATGAAACCCTCAGTTGCGGCACCGGCGTTACAGCATCTGCATTGGTAAGCGCCCACAACTCCCGTGGGTTTAACCGCGTAGAAGTAAAAACACCCGGCGGTAATTTAAGTGTTGAATACAATAAAATTGACGAAACCCATTTTGATAATATCTGGCTGTGCGGCCCTGCAGAACTTGCATTTAAAGGAGAAATTGAACTTAATTAAAAAGGATGATTCAGTATTTTAAGATTGTAGAACATCAAACCATTGCCA
Source organism: Bacteroidota bacterium (assembly GCA_031367625.1). Lineage (GTDB taxonomy): Bacteria > Bacteroidota > Bacteroidia > Chitinophagales > Chitinophagaceae > Ferruginibacter. The sequence continues at coordinate 7,522 of JANLQE010000218.1, read as the reverse complement.
TAGATAAACCAACTATAGGCACCTGGGTAAATGTACTGCCGCCATTAAAGCAGGAAGAATTTTCTGAACTAAGCACTGCATTAAATATCCCTATTGATTTTTTAAAAGATTCACTGGATATAGATGAACGCAGCAGGTACGAAACAGAAGATGAGGTAAAACTAATTGTAATAAAAACCCCTACAGAAAATAATTCATTTAATGAAAGCGATGCTTTTTATATCACTATCCCCATCTGTATTATTTTAACAGCAGGCCAGATAGTAACGGTAAATTCTTTTGAAAATGAAGCCATCAAAAAATTTCTGACCAGTTTTCAAAACCGGCACCCGGATAAAAAGAATATGATGGTGCTGAAGATTTTTGAAAAGATAACCACCAACTTTCAGGATCATCTAAAAGAAATAAACCAACGCCGCAATACACTGGAACAAAAATTATATGATGCCAACAGAAATGAAGAACTGCTGCAACTGATGCGCATTCAAAAAAGCCTGGTATATTTTGTAACAGCGCTACGCAGTAATGAACTGCTGATGATGAAACTGGCACGTACCAATTTCTTAAACCTTAATGATGAAGAAAAAGATTTTCTTGATGATCTTATCATTGAAACTTCGCAGGGTTTAGAAACTGCCAATACCTATACAAATATTCTCAGCAGTACTTTAGATGCATTTGCCAGCATCATCAGCAATAATCAGAATGAAGTGCTGAAGCGGCTTACAATGCTCACACTTTTTTTAAGTATCCCTATTTTAATCGCCAGCATTTATGGCATGAATGTTCCCCTGCCCTTCAGTCATTCTCCCTGGGCATTCTGGTTACCGGTAAGTATCTCTCTCCTTATTGTTGCCTTTGTAATGTTTAACTATTTTAAGAGAGCAAAAAAATAAATACATGTTTAATATACGGGTGTACGGCATTCTTATAAACGAACAGCAACAGGTATTGCTAAGCGATGAATACATCCGTGGAAAATATATTACAAAATTTTGTGGCGGCGGTTTAGAACCGGGTGAAGGAACTATTGACTGCCTGAAAAGAGAATTTTTAGAAGAAATGAATCTTGATGTAGAAGTCATTAGCCATTTATATACAACCGATTTTTATCAGCAAAGCGCCTTTAATCCGGCACACCAGATTATTTCGATTTATTATTATGTAAAAGCCCTGGCAGAAATAACTGTTCCCCTGCGAACCGCAGCTTTTCAGTTTGATGAAGCTCAATTAAAAATGTATGAAACCACCGGCGAAACAGAAACTTTTCGCTTTATTAATTGGGAAGAATTTAATGAAGACATGGTAACACTGCCCATAGATAAAGTAGTAGCAAAACTTATAAAAAAATAAATACCAATTTGGTGTTACCTGTACATTTGATCATTATTGCAGTGCCGCAGGTATAAGTATAAAAAAATAAACAGCAGTTACCAAAAATTACTTTGTGTACATCGTATCCGTTGTACCCTTTGGGTAAAATAAAAAACAGCACAACATGGATAACTTTTTTGCAAAAGAAATTATTTTAGAAAATGCCAGGACAAGGCTGGAACCCTTGCAGGAAGCGCATTTTGAAGCTTTGTGCGAAATAGCCATGAATAAAGAATTATGGCAATTCACTTCTGTAACTGTAAAATCCGTGGCAGATTTTAGAAAATATTTTAATCAGGCACTGGCAGATAGAGAAAATAAAACCGCTTACCCTTTTGCCATCTTTGATAAACAGCAAAATAAATATGGCGGCTGCACCCGGTTTGGCAATATCAGTTTTGAACATAAACGGATGGAGATAGGCTGGACCTGGTATCATCCCTTATTGCAACGCACAGGATTAAACCGCAATTGCAAATATTTGTTACTCAGTTATGGTTTTGAAATAATAAATCTAAACCGCATCGAATTAAAAACAAGCCTCACTAATACCCGTTCTCAAAATGCCATGGAAAAAATTGCTGCGGTAAAAGAAGGCATTTTAAGAAGGCACATGATTAATGAAGATGGAACGCTTAGAGATTCAGTTTATTACAGTTTTATAAAAGAAGAATGGCCCCGGATAAAAGAAACAATATTTAAAAATTATTATTGATCAATTGTAAATAAAAAATGGCAGCTTGTATTAATTGCTGCCTTCCCAATCCGGCCCTTCCCCATTCCCGCATACCGGGCCAGAAACCTTTGCTGGGGAAAAAATATACTTAGGCAGCAAATTTGCTTTTATTAACATAATAAATACGGGCAAATTTAAATAATGCCAATGAAAAAAAAGTATATTCTGCTTCTTGCAATCCCTGTTATTGTAATTGCCGGTTACCTGTATCTGCGTTTTGCTCTTTTAAAAAGCAAAGATTTTAAACCTGATCAATCCAAAGCCAAATCAATTATAGACCCGGATCCAGAGCTTATAGCAAAGCTGCAGCAATTGGTAAAAGATGGATCCGGAAGTTTATATAAACTGGAGGTAAATCGTATTAACGTAGAATTAAGCAATGCCGGTATTTCAATGACCGGTGTTTTATTATTGCCGGATTCTAATGTATTGACAACACTTAAACAGAAAGCACAAATGCCTGATGATATTTTTAAGATCAAAGCAGACTCGCTGTTTATTGCCGGTATTGGCATTAACAGCCTTTTGCATAAAGATCAGCTTGATCTTAAAGCGATTTATATTTCAAATCCTGTTATTGAAATCTTTCATAAAAGCAGCGGTATGCCGGTAAACAATTCTACAACCCTCTATCAAAAAGTAAGCAGGCAATTCAAAAAAATTTCAATTAAAGAAATTCTCGTGCAACATGGCACCATCATTAATCATGATATTTTAAAAAATAAAATAAATACCATAAAAGATTTAAGTATAAAGATGAATGACCTGCTGATTGATTCCTCTACCCAACATGATAAAAGCAGGTTTCTATTTGCAAAAGATGCAGCAATTACTACAAGAAACTATGTTGCCCGTACGGCAGACAGTTTGTATTTTTTAAAGTTTGGCAGCGTAAATATTTCAACCGCTGCAAACAAAATGACCCTGCTCAATGTGTTACTGGAGCCACGTTTAAGCAAACAACAATTTGAAGCAAAGCTTACAACAAGAAAAAACCTGTACCATTTTTCCCTTCCTGAGATAATATTATCCGGCATCAATTGGTGGCAACTTGCAAACGGGCAAAGCCTGGTGGCAAAAGAAGCCTTAGTTAATAAAGGAACATTAAAAGTATTTCTGGACCGCTCCCTGCCTTTTGGTAAGCTGAAACAAAATAATTTTCCGCACCAGCTTTTGATGCGGATATCAAACCCGGTATATATTCCAAAAACAACCTTACGCCATTTAAACCTTATTTATAGTGAATATAACCCCGGCTTTGCAAAAACGGGTATCATCTATTTGGATGATATTAATGGAAAACTTTTTAACCTCACTAATATGCCGCAACAAATAAAACTTAATCACCAGATGGTATTCCAATCTTCCGGGCTTTTTATGCACAAAGCCCTGTTGCAAAATAATTTTCGTTTCGATCTCTCAAAATATAAAACCGGCAATTTTACACTTACACTTGAAGTGGGCAAACTGGATAGCGCAATACTTAACCCTATTACTGCGCCCATGGCAGAATTCATGTTTAAAAAAGGAATTATCAATAAGGGTACTGTTTATCTGGAAGGCGATAATTCCAAAGCTACAGGTAAAGGAATTTTGCTTTACTATGACCTTAACCTCGTGGGCTTAAAAATGGATAAGGATGAGTCTGGCAAGCTGAAGAAAAAAGCAGTGCTGAGTTTTATCGGGAACCTGTTACTTATAAAAAATTCAAATCCTTCAAAAGGCGATCCTCCAAGGCAGGCAGATGTAATATATAACAGAACTGGCACTCAAACTTTTTTCAGCCTTATCTGGAAAACAATATTCACCGGTATTTTAAAGATCATTGGCCTGCCCGAAGGGTTTACAAATAAACCCTATTAGTTCTATTAAGAGCCTTTAGCCATTTAGCTTGCTTCTAAATAAACTTGCACCAGCCGGAGATTGTAATGCCAACAAGATAATATCAACAATTTATTATTTGATTAAAGGCTTCAGTTTTATATTCATACTATCAATCAATATTTTACGTTTAAGCATATAAATATGTAAATATTGCCATATTAGTATTCAAAGATGTATCTTAAACCGCTGCTATTTGTGAAATTACAGTTCTGGCTTTGCAATCCAGTTGTCAATTGTTTTTCCGTCAGCATTGGGGCCAAGATAATTTATGGTAATTTCCTGATGGGGTGCAATGAGATGGGTGGCTTCAAAAATCATTAGTTCTTTTTCTTTATCGTAATAGTACATAGCGTTGCAATCGCCGGCATGATTATATAAAGAGCCATAGCCCAATGCAATGCCAGTGTACTCCTGCTGTTCATCTATCATAAAAGCATAGTAATTCAGCAACATGTGTTTTCGTACTGTCATTTCCTGTAGTTTCATTTTTATTACAGGGCATTCTTCAATTAAGGCACCGGGGCTAATGGGCCGTTGGGCAAAAACGCCACGGCCATGTATGGGAGAAATGCCCACATAAATATTTGTATTAGGTTTAGTAACAAATAAATTTTCTTTATCACTCTTAAAACTCTTAAAAAATGAAAAAAATGTTCTCATTTATTGGTGCTTTGTTTTTAGGTTCTGCAGCTTTTGCACAAGTTAGCAAAACAGACAGTACAAATAAAACAGTCAGCAGAAAAGTAACTACAGAAGATGTAAAAAATTTACCGGCTGATTCCGCAGCCAATGCTAAAAGCGGGCATTTTAAAGTCAGGGGAGATAAGCTTTCGGCAACAGAAAAGCAAAACTACACTATCAAAATGTCTAATGCCGCTAAAAAAGCTACTGCAGATAGTGCGGCAGCGCAAAAAACTAAAGACTTCCACATTAAAATGCCGGCTCAAAAAAATTAACCCTTAATCAATAAAACCGGGCAAGCCGAAAACCGATAAAGAGTAGGCCAAACAAACCCTTTAAATATGAAAAAACAAATTTTTATTATTGCAGCTTTTATTGCTGCATCATGCATTACAGGGCAGGTATTTGCACAGGAAGTTGCCGCTTCAAAGAGTGCCGGCTACGACGTTAAAAAATCAGTTAAGTGCCGTATAAGCAGCACAGCAACCGGCTGTGATATTGTTTTTGGAACTGAAATAAAAAGCCCCAGAGAAGCAGCAAGTGGAATGGCTACCGGAAAAAGACAACACAAACCATTTATTTATACAGTAAACGCTGTAGATAATATGGTAACTGAAATTACAAGCCCAAGAGATTTGGCAAGCGGCCAGGCATCGGGCAAAAAAACTTCGGTGGGAATGGGAATGGGAATGAGTAAAGGTTTTTATCAATGGATGCAACCCTCTTGGGATAAAAAGATGCCGGTAAAAAAAATACCCTTTGAAGATGGAGTTGAATTTACCGTGCCTGTTGACAGCCCCGATGGAGAATATGAAATGATACTTTCCTGGAGCTGGGGAGCCTCAAACGCTGGAAGTGCAAAAAGGACTTATACAGGAGGCCGTTTTATTTTAGAAATACAGGGCGGAGAACTGCATGCCATTAATACAAAAGGAACGGGAGGATCAAATAAATAATTATTATTAAAAACAGGAAGTAAAAAATACTTCCTGTTTTGTTTTACAATAAAAACCAACTCTTTTTTACTTACCCTTAACCAGTATGAAAAAAATTACGCAGAAAATATTTCAAAGCAGAAAGCATTTTTTGCTTTTTATTTTTTTACTTATCAGCGGTAATTTATTAGCGCAAAAAGATGTAATATTTAAAAAAGACAGTACCCAAATAAGGTGTAAAATATTAAAAACAAAAGGCACAAAATATACTTATGCTTTTATTGATACAAAAAACAAAGTATCAAAAACCAGCATTTTAAAAACGCTTGTTGATTCTTTTCAATACAATAAATACGATAGCAATTTAATAGCTCATAAACTTTTTAATAAAAATCCGCCTCCTGCAGTTGCAGAAGAAGTGCCAGCAAAGCCATGGCAGTTTACATTTGGTATCGGCCTAAATGTGGGCAATATTTTAGAGTTCAATTCTTCATCGGGGCCGGATAAGAAAAGCTTTTCGGCAACCAGTGCCCTGGATTTGGGATTAAATTATTTTAAAGAAGGCAAACGCTTTGCAATGACCAATGAAATGCACTGGACAGTGGCAGTTCAAAAATCGGGGTTAACAAGCGCTGCACATATACAAAGAGCCACGGATGATTTAAGCACACTGCACGATTTTTCTTTTGCTGTGAACAAAAGCAATAAATGGAACTTTAATTTAATTGCTAAAACCAACACTTCTGTTTTTACCATTTTTAATGGCGATTATTTTAAAGATTATAATAACCTCGGAAAAATACAGGGGTTTTTAAATCCTTATGAAGTAACCCTTTCGCCGGGTATAAAATACCGGCCCAATGATTATTTCCGGTTTTCTATTTCCCCATATTCTGTTAAGTTTTATGGTTTGCGCAGCCAGCAAATTGCCAACACCGGATTTTATACACAAACATTTGATGCCAGTAATAATTATGATCTTTTTGTTTTTAAACAATTGGGTGCCGAATTAAATATTTGGTACGACAGGAAATTAAAAAAATGGCTGGAGATGCAATACCGCCTCGGTATTTCTTCTGATTATTTTTCAAACATTGCAAAAAATGGTTTGATGGATGGCTTATTTATTACAAAAATAAAGCTCCTTAAAAACGTTTATTTAACTCACCGGGCTATTTTAAAAGGCGATTTTACCCAAAAGCCTTTTAAGCCTTATTACAACCAAACTGTTTTACTAAGCTTCGCTAAAAGTTTTTAAAATCTGTTTAAATTTTTGTTGCAGATTATTGCAAATGGCAGAAGAGTGCTCCGTTGCCTTCGTGTACGGTTAGATGCGGGTGGGCATTGGAAGCTCACAGCATTACATTACCTTTAATACTAAACTGAATTTCAGCCCACCTCCTGATAGCTATCGGGAGCTGGGCTGAAATTCAAGCAAAGGCTTTTGGGCTTTAAAACAATTTTTAATCTCCACAGTCATTTACCCGGCATCATTATGCCTCAATTTTAAAATAAACAATTTTGCAGAGACAGGTTATGAAAAAAAAATCGGATGAGATAATCATTGCAAGCAAAGAGCCTGTCTTTCCGGACGAAGAGAAAGAAAAGTTGGCAGCAGAATTAATTATTGCTAATAATGAACTTGCTTTTCAAAATGAAGAAAAGGAAAACCGGGCTGCAGAATTAATCATTGCTAATAAAGAACTGGCCTTTCAGGATAAAGAGAAAGGAAAGCGGGCAGCAGAATTAATCATTGCTAATAAAGAACTGGCCTTTCAGGATAAAGAGAAAGAAAACCGGGCAGCAGAATTAATTATTGCTAATAGAGAACTTGCCTTTCAGGACGAAGAGAAAGAAAACCGGGCAGCAGAATTAATTATTGCCAACAAGGAGCTTGTATTTCAAAATGAAG
>JANLQE010000179.1:0-3193 GCA_031367625.1 Bacteroidota bacterium | reverse complement strand
ATGGTCTAACAGTCCCGGCTACCCTGATAAAATTGCGTTTAACAGGCCAATTACCTCACGCTGCCTGGAATGCCATACTACCTATGCAGATAAAATTTCTCCTGAGGGTGTAGAGCCGGAAGAGTTTGATAAAAACAGGTTGATTGTTGGAGTAGATTGCGAAAAATGTCATGGCCCCGCTGCAAAGCACGTAGAATTTCAGGTGCAAAACCCGAAAGAAATAAAAGCGAAGTACATTATTAACCCTGCCTCATTTTCTCGACAGCAAAGTCTTGATTTGTGTGCTGTTTGCCATGGAGGCAGGCTGCAAAAAAGCAGGCCGTCTTTCGAATTTTCTTCCGGTGATAAATTGTCTGATTATTTTGCAATAGACAGCATCACAAAAGATGCAAATAATATTGATGTCCATGGAAATCAATATGGATTGCTTAAAGCAAGTAAGTGTTTTATAATGAGTAATACCCTTACCTGCATCAGTTGCCATAACACTCATGAAAATGAAAAGGGAAAAACGGCATTGTTTTCACAGCGTTGTATGAATTGCCATAACAATAACCACAAAGATGTAATTGATTGTAAACTAACAGCAAGTTTAGGAGATGCTGTAAAACAAAACTGTACATCCTGTCACATGCCGGAACAGCCTTCTATGGCCATTGCTGTAATGCTTCAGGGAGCTACTACTCCTGCACCAGCATTAATGCATACACACTTTATACAAGTATATCCCGAAGAGACAAAAAAAATATTGGCCTATTTAAAAAACGTACATCATAAATAATTTTTCAAATAAACATTTTCCCAGCGAAACCTAAAATAAAAATGATTACTTTAAAAAAATATTACTTTTTTCTGGCTTTACTCCCATTTCTCTTTCTATCATGTAATAAGCCAAAAACACAGTTTATCTCTCTGGCATCTTCAGATACACACATCAATTTTGCCAATAATCTTGAAAAGAAAAATAAATTTAGTATTCTGTATTATTTGTATTATTATAACGGTGGAGGCGTATCCATCGGCGATATAAATAATGATGGCTTACCCGATATTTATTTTACCGCCAATAGTAAAGGAAATAATAAACTCTATCTGAATAAAGGTAATTTTCAATTTGAAGATATCACAGATAAAGCAGGTGTAAAGGGAATATCAGACTGGTGTACCGGTTCAACAATGGCTGATGTAAATGGAGATGGTTTTTTAGATATTTATGTTTCTACGGTAAGCAATAAATATGGTCTTAAAGGCCATAATGAACTGTACATAAATAACGGCAACGGAACTTTTACTGAAAGGTCTGCTCAATACGGTTTAAACACCTCCTGTTTCACTACCCAAGCTGTATTTTTCGATTACGATCATGATGGTGACCTGGATTGTTTTATTTTAAATCAATCACACCATCCCCACGCCAACATTGTAGATACCAGTAATAGAAACAAATATGATTCAAGTTCCGGGGACAGACTGTACAGGAATGATCTGAATACAACCGGAAAATTTACTGATGTCTCAGCGCAGTCAGGGATTTATCAAAGTAATCTTGGTTATGGTTTAGGCATAGCTGTAGGGGATATTAATAACGATGGCTGGGATGATATGTATATCGGTAATGATTTTCACGAAAATGATTATTACTACATCAACCAGAAAAACGGAACTTTTAAAGAAGATGGTGCCAATCATTTCAGGCATTACAGCCGGTTTAGTATGGGAAATGATATTGCTGATTATAATAATGACGGGCAATTGGATGTAGTAACGGTAGATATGTTACCTGCCGATGAAAAAACTTTAAAAACCTATGGCAGTGATGAAAATCCGGATATTTATAAAGTAAAACTGGAACTGAACGGATATCAGAATCAATACTCAAAAAATTGTTTGCAACGCAATAATGGCAATGGTGTAAGCTTCAGTGAAACTTCTTTAATGAGTGGTGTTGCTGCCACAGACTGGAGCTGGTGCCCGTTGTTTGCAGATTTTGATAATGATGGTAATAAAGATCTTTTTATTTCGAGCGGTATTGTAAAGCGCCCCGTAGATCTGGATTATATTCGCTTTGTTTCTGACCTGGAGGTAAAAAAAGGAATGAATCAAACAGATAAGTATGATGATATTGCCATTGATGCTATGCCCGATGGAAGTTCTCATCCCTTTCTATTTAAAGGGGATGGAAAATTTAATTTTAAGGATGTAAGCGATGAATGGGGAACTGGTAAAATGAAGGGATACTTCAATGGTGCTGCCTATGCCGATTTGGATAATGACGGTAACCTCGATTTGGTAATTAACCAACTAAATGGTCCTGCAGTGATATTAAAAAATACTGCCGAAAGAAAAAATTATACTTCATTGTCTTTCAGGGGAGATAGCCTTAATACTTTTGGTATTGGTTGTAAAGCCTACCTGTTTCAAAAAGGTAAATTTCAGTATCAGCAATTAATGCTTACCCGGGGATTTGAATCATCATCTGATACAAGATTGCATTTTGGGTTAAATGCAGATTCTTTAATTGACAGTATTTTAGTAGTATGGCCCGATCAGAAATATCAGTCTATTAAAAATATAAAAGCCAATACTCAGTTAATAATAAATAAGAAAGATGCCGGTAACACATTTATTTATGAAAATTATTTTAAACCTCCCCCTTCCTATTTAACCGATATTACCAGTCTTGTTTCAATGAATTGGAAACATAAGGAAAATGATTTTGTGGATGTAAATATGCAATACCTTATTCCCCATGCGCAATCTACCAGGGGGCCTAAAATTGCTATCGGTGATATTAATAAAGATGGGCTTGATGACATGTATGCCTGTGGAGCAAAAGGCCAGCCCGGTAATCTTATGCTGCAGCATGCAGATGGAAGTTTTACCTCCATTGATACTGCTTTGTTTAATAAAGATGCAGGTTGCGAAGATGTAGATGCCGTTTTTTTTGATGCAAATAATGATGGCTATCCTGATTTGTATGTGGTAAGCGGTGGAAATGAGTACCAGGATGGCAACCCCTTACTTGCAGATCGTTTGTATATAAATGATGGTAAAGGAAATTTTTCATTAAGTGTAAATGCTTTACCAAAAATATTGACCAATAAATCTTGCGTTACTGTTGCGGATGTAGATAAAGACGGGGATTTAGATATATTTATTGGTGGTTTGGCAAATGCCAGGGCGTATGGATTAC
>JANLQE010000171.1:0-7421 GCA_031367625.1 Bacteroidota bacterium | reverse complement strand
ATCCGGTTCATCCTTACCTTGATCTCAGTGCACGGACAAAATTTGCCAGTGTTATCTCCTACGAATTTTCTAAAAATTTTAGAACTTGTATGGAAGCCTCCTACACCGGTAAACAATATTTGGAAAATGGCAGCCAAACTCAGCATTCCCTATCGTTGCCGGAATGGTACGGTATGATGTGGGCCGTTGTTCTTTTGTACTGAATTGTGAGAATTTTTTTGACTACCGCCAAACAAAAAAAGAATCCATTTTTATCCTTCCAATTACTAACCCAACTTTCAAACAACTCTGGGCACCTATTGACGGAAGAATAGTGAATTTAAGTTTGAAAGTAAAACTCTGAGTAGCAAACTACCCTTTACCGAAATATTTTTAGCAGCCTGTTTGAAAAAGAACAGCATTCTCCTATTGCCGGGTTTATTATTGCATTGCTGTTGCTGCTGATTGTGCTGCCCGGCAGGCTCAGGCTGATGTTTTTAAAAAAATACAAACCAGATAGTGCGATAGCTAACCACGATAAATTATTTCTCCCTGTATAATGCTTATAAAACAGGTTAAATGATGAAAAGGAAAACATCATTTCTGTACGTTGGGAAATGTAATTTTTATAATAAAAAAAAGGGGGTATCCCCGTCATTTTGAACAGATGGCGAAATAATTGTTTTACGCCGCAAAGCTCTGTAAACCGAAATAATTACTGTAATTGTCAGTATCCCTCCTATTGCCCAGTTAATTAAATCCTGATGCGATTTAATGCTTCCAATAAAATAAGTTCCCCCATAAATAAATATTAAAAACCCAAATAGTGAGCCGATAGCAATTCCAACTACATAAAAGTTGAAATAATTATTTGCCATAATTAATACTTTATTTGTCATTAAAAATGTACTCCAAAGAAACCAAAAAGGGATTTTCATTGGGTCTATAGCACTTAACAAAACACCCGACCAGAAAGGATGACGGATATCAGCCGGCATAGCAGATGAAAACCCCGTTTTTCTGATAGCTGCTACAAAACTATATACGGCCAAAACAAGAATAATAATGATAGTAACCCATTCAAGAATTTTAAAAAATTTCTGCCGTTGGCTTATCCAGCTCATGGCAGTTAATGCCAGGCGGACAAAGATTAACTCAGAAAGAATACATCCCGCTGAAAACAAAATTGCTGCATTTTCTCCCTTCGAAACTGATATGTAAGTTGTAACAAGGTTTAAGGCGCCCAGAGGAAGCGACCCGATAAAACTTATTATCATACCCCAGATAAAAACTTTTCCTAACTGCATACTATTCGTTTAAAACCCGCCTTGCTCATAATTCAAAAAAAAGAGCTACGGGGTTTCTGTAAAATAGCTTTACAGAGTTTGCTTTAATTATATTTAATTGTCGTGGTCATATACTTCCATAATTGACCGCCCAGCTCCTCTACACTAAAGCTATCATTTTGTTGTAATATCAGGGTATAGGAAAATTTCACCCTCAATATCTTTCCGATTTCTAAAATAACAGAGATTATTTCTGAAATACTAAAATTAAGTTCCTTGAAAAGTTTTGTATTAAGTGAAATAAGTTGATTTTTATCCCTGGCCATATCTTTACAGGCATTCAAAACAATTTCGCACACCTTATCCCTGCCCTTAATGTATAACATAATATCGGGGATAAACAAATCCGTTGCCAGGGTCATGTTTTTCATTTTTTTCCTTTTCAGGTAATGAATTTATCATTTATCACTTTTATTAATACTTTTCCAGGAATCCAAATCCTGATTTTTTTTGCGGTATTTCCCAAAGGGCAACTTAACTAATGATATAAAATTGCCAGTATCTTCCTTTTTCATATAAGTATCTACCCCAAATACTAATTCTTCAACAGGGAGTTTTTTAAACGTACCAAACAACCTATCCCAAATGCTGAATACATCACCGTAATTAGAATCGGTATAAGGTTGCTGGTAATGATGATGCACCTGGTGAAGATTAGGTGTAATAAAAACTAAACCAATGACCTTATCAGCCTTTTCGGGTAGCCGGTAATTCATGTGTGCAAAAAAAGTAGTAAATACCTGTATGATTTGACGCAACATTAAAACCCAGATTGCTGCACCACTTATGAGTACCCAAAACAGCGTAAAAGATAACCGTATAAAATTTTCTCCCGGATGTTCCCGGAGTGTAGTGGACACATCAACCACATGGTCGCTGTGATGTACTATATGGAACATCCAAAGCCTTTTTACTTTGTGCATTGTTACATGATAAACATATTCTCCCAGGTCAAGGAAAACAAAACTTACCAGGAACAGCATGAATGAGCTTTTGTTGACAGGGAAATGGTATAGAAAACCAATCTGGTGCCGGCCTGTCCATTCAATTGTTTTTACAAAGGCTAAGCCCAGCAACAACTGCCCCGGAATGTTGGTAAGCATAAAAGGAGCATTAATAAAAGAATGTTTCCATTTCTTATAATTAAAAACAATACCAGCAATATTTTCTATATTCCAGCTAACAGAGAATAATCCGGCAAACAAAACTATTTGTATTAGCGGTCCATGATCAGTAATAAAATGTTGAAAATAATTCATCAGTGATAAGTTGGTTTACGAAACTTTTTTAAAACACATATTTCCGCCAAGAAATTCAAAATGCCAGAAACCTCTTACTTTTAAACAGCCATCTTTTGTTAGCCAGGCTTTTGCATTCCAGTCTTTACCGCTACTGGCATCATAAATTCTTCCATCCTTCCACTCATCATCGTTCGCATTATATATCAGTCCATACATCACTTCCATCCCTAACACTTTTCGCCTCCGCAACAAATTGTCCGGATTTTTTGTATCGTATCTTGTATAATAAGGCCTGCTTTTATCATCGCTGTCATCAAACCATAGCACCTTTGCTTTAAATTCATTGTTATATTTATATACTTCAACCAGCAGGTTTTTTTCTATTGACATCCATTTGCCAACAATTGCATCCTGTTTATTTTGTGCAGCGATTCCTGTTGTAAAAACAAAAAGCGAAAGGATTCCCCAAATGCAGTATTTCATAACTTGATATTTTTATTTAAAATGGTAATGTTACTCCGGGGAATATTTCGTCACATTTTTGCATAAGGATCTTAAAACTTAAAGTCCCTCAAGGAACGAATTCTATCTGAATTTACTACAGTGGCTAATGTGTTTAACTCCTGATTAACCCAACGCCTTAACAGGGTAAAAAAATACCGGCTTCGATTTTGCAACAGATATCATTAAAAACTACCTGTTCCCGCTTTTAAAAAACCTTTTGACGTAATATTATCGCTGACAGTTGAACTTTTACACGGCTTGTACATAATGGTATTCATTGTCAATTCCAAAGCATCCGTTTTGCTACCTTTGTTCATCAAGACAACGTAGTATCAAATGATAGTTGGGTGTGAGTATGTTATAGTAACAAGGATTTGCGAATCTGTTCTTCTAAAAAACAAGTTTTACTAGAATGACAACCTGGAATGTTAAATTCGAACTATTTTAAAAGTTCATTTCTATCTTGCCGGATAATCCCTTCTTTTTTGAATTTTACCCAACCAAATTTTCTTCCTTGTATGTCTTTACAGGAAATAAACCAACATTTGTTAGACGACCAGCAGCTTCTGATTAAAGGGTGCATTGCAGGCGACAGAGCTTCCCAGGCAAGGCTTTACCACTGTTATGCCCGTAAAATGATGGGGGTTTGTATGTGGTATGCCCGCAACAGGCAGGAAGCCGAAGAAATTTTACAGGATGGATTTATGCGGGTATTTACTTACATACACAAGTTTGCCGGCAAAGGTTCTTTTGAAGGATGGATGCGGACAATAATGGTTAGTGCAGCTTTATCAAAATACCGGAATAAATCCTATCATTTAAGACCCGTGGTAGAATTCAATGCAGATTCTCATGATGTATATGAAGATGCAGATTTTATTTCCCAGTATGATGAAAAAGAGTTGGTAAAGCTGGTGCAAACCCTCACTCCAGCCTATCGTATGGTTTTTAACCTGCATGTTTTTGAAGGCCTGAAACACCGTGAAATTGCCGAAGCCCTGAATATTTCAGAGGGAACGTCCAAAAGTAATCTGGCAGATGCAAGAAAAATTTTGCAAGCTGCATTAACTGTAAAAAAAAAGATAGTATCACTATAAAACATTTTGTCTATGAACAAAGATTTACATAACATAGATGATATTTTTAACTCAGCGCAACAGCAATCTGAAGAAGAGCCTTCTGCTGATGTTTGGGGGAAAATAAATGCTGATCTGGATAAAAGAGATGCTGAAAAGTATAAAAGAAGGTTTATCGGATGGAAAAGGACAGCAATTATTTTGCTATTGCTCCTGACTGGGTTCGTTTTATACGAATCAGGAATTTTGAAACAGGCTTCAGGAGATAGAAATAAAAATACAGTCCTTCAAAAATTTAACCCTTCCGTTGAATCTCCCGTAAATAGTAATACAGGCAGTAAACCCGATGCAGCTATTTTAAATGGCAGCAGCCCTTTGATTACACAAGATCAAAAAGATATTCCAGACATCAATTCAACATCCTTGCCTGCTGATAAAAATCAACCGGGTAAAAAGTTGCCAGGGCAAAAAAATAATCCGGAAAATAAACTACCTGATTACTTAACGAAAAACAAAAAAGAAGGACCAGCTCATTTTCCATTAACCCCAGATAAAAACACAAGCCTTTTGTCCAATGAAAGTTTTCAGGAAAATAAAAAATACCTGAGCCCTTTAACATGGGATAACAGTATCAATAATTCATTTCTTCATTTGCTGAAAAAAATAATAACTACGCAGTTACCGGCAGTTAAAGAGCCGGACTTTAACAAAGCTGTCGCTGTTAGCAAGCAACAGAAAAAAGGAAACGGGCCTGGCCTTTATTGGTCTATTTCCGGCTTTTATTCTTATGACTTTATGAATTACCGTCTTGATAATGACCTGTCAGCCGTAAAAAAAATAAAACAGAGCGAAGCACATGAACCTTCTTTTTCAACGGGGCTTTTGCTAACCCGGCAATTAAAAAAAGGATGGAGCCTGCAAACAGGTCTTATTTATTCCAACACACAAATCGGTATCAGTCCGCAAAAATTGTATGCCCTGCAGGAGTCGGCAGGAAGCATCGCTTACAAATACATCATTTCATCCGGCTATGCCTATATAAAACCGGCATTTGGTTCTCCGCCTGCTGTTGGTGACAGCCTGACTACTACCGAAGCAAAGCATACCCTGCAATTCGTAAGTGTGCCGGTTGTTATTAAACACAGCTTTGGAAAAAACAAGCTCTCGTTTATTCCCGGTGCCGGTATTGAAGCTAATTTTTTAACAAGTGCAAAATTAGAAACAGAAATAAAGGATGCTTCCAACCTGGAAAATGTTACCCTCAATAAACTCAAAGGGGCAAGGTCATTCTACTGGTCAGTTACTGCTGATGCTGAAATACAGTACCGGGTAAATAAAAAAATATCTGTTAGTCTTCGCCCCGCTTTCCGCTATGCTGTTTCTCCAATCACAAAAAATAATGTAGTAGAAACATTCCCTTATAGTTTTGGAATTGGTACTGGAGTAAAAATAAAACTCTGATAAGGCTTTTTATAAGCCAACCAAAACACTTTTACCTGTTGTCTTTATTTTCAAACCAGCAGTATGAAAATAATGGCAATAATAGCAGCAATTTTTCTTTGGTCAGGTATATCTGCACAAAAAATAACCATCAGTGGTTATGTAAAAGATGAAGCTTCCAAAGAAGCATTGATTGGAGCTTCCGTTGTAAATGCCAATACAAAAACAGGAACTTCTACTAACCAATATGGGTTTTTTTCTTTAACTGTTCCGTTGTCTGATACTATTGAATTACTTATTTCTTACCAGGGTTATAAGATTCAGGCAAAAAAGATCATTACAAAGGAAAATATACAGCTTGATGTATTGCTGGAAAATACAACTGGCAGCCTGGGTGAAGTAGTTGTTACTGCCGGAAAAAATAACCGCAATGTGCAAAAAGCCCAAATGGGAGTGATTGATGTTCCCATCCGGGCAATAAAAAATCTTCCTGTTTTATTGGGAGAAAGAGATTTGCTTAAAATCATCCAGTTGCTGCCAGGTGTTCAGGGTGGCCAGGAAGGTACTACAGGTTTTTATGTAAGAGGTGGCAATCTTGACCAGAACTTAGTTTTGTTGGATGAAGCCACCGTGTATAATCCCAATCACCTGTTTGGTTTGTTCAGCACCTTCAATGTAAACTCTATTAATAATGTGCAGCTAATCAAAGGTGGTTTCCCCGCAGAATATGGTGGCCGGCTTAGTTCTATTTTAAATATTACAATGAAGGAAGGAAACAAAAAAAAATATCAAACCGAAGGTGGCATCGGGTTGCTGTCAACTAACCTCACTTTCCAGGGCCCGATACAAAAAAATAAATCTTCCTTTATCCTCTCGGGTAGAACAAGTTATATTGACCTGCTGCTGAAACCACTTACTTCAAAAACTACCACCTATAAATTTTATGATATAAATGCTAAAATGAATTATGAGTTGGGAAAGAAAGACCATATATTCTTCAGTTTTTTCAAGGGCAATGACAATGCAGCATACACCGGTGCCAATAGTTTAAATTATGGCACCAACTTCGGGAATACCACCGCTACCCTGCGATGGAATCATTTATTGGGAAGTAAAGTTTTCTCCAACACTTCTGTTATCTACAATGATTATCATCTTGGACTTGGCACCACACAAAATAATTACTACGAAATATTGTACACCGGTATCAAAGACTTTGGCCTCAAAACAGATATTACTTATACCCCCAACAGTAAACACAAAATAAAAACAGGTTTTACCTTCAGCCGCCACAGCCTTTACCCGGCTTCGGTTTCATCAAGGGTGCCGAGACGGGGCAACAGGATCACAATCAATAAAGACAGTATTGCTGCAAGGGTGTCCAATGAGTTTGCTTTTTACGCAGGCGATGAGTATGATATTTCTGATAAAGTATCCATTAATTATGGTGTCAGGACTCCTGTATTCAATGCTTCTGGAACCACTTATTCAGCCCTTGAGCCCCGTATTACTGCTAAGGTTTCTATTAGCCCTGCAACCTCTGTAAAAATTTCCTGGACACAGATGAATCAGTTCCTGCATTCTGTTCCGAATAGCACAGCTTCTTTACCCACTGACATCTGGCTGAGCAGCAGCAAAATAATTAAGCCGCAAAAAAGCTCCCAGGCCGCCATAGGATTATTTAAAAACTTTAATGACAATTCTATTGAAGCAAGCGCAGAAATTTATTACAAGACAATGGATAACCAGGTGCTTTTTAAAGAAGGTTCACAAATTGTTTTAGCCACCAACTTAGACAGTATCTTAACTTTTGGAAGTGGAAAATCTTACGGCCT
>JANLQE010000062.1:0-8571 GCA_031367625.1 Bacteroidota bacterium | reverse complement strand
TTTAGTTCCGCTTATTTTTGATGAATAGAGAATAAATGTACAATTCAGTTCCGAAAGCAACCGGAACCAATGAAGATGATTAAATAAAAATGACGGAGCCAAAAAAAATTAATAGTCAATAAAAAATAATGGAATACGATTTTAGAAAGATTGAGGAAGAGCGCCAAAAGAAATGGAAAGAAGACGGGGTATATAAAGTTTCCAATCCTGTGCCTGGCGAAGGGCCGGGTAAGCCAAAGTTTTATGTGCTGGATATGTTTCCGTACCCAAGTGGTGCAGGCCTGCATGTGGGGCATCCGCTGGGTTATATTGCCAGTGATATTTACAGCCGCTACAAACGGTTAAAAGGGTTTAATGTTTTGCACCCGATGGGCTTTGATAGTTTTGGTTTGCCTGCAGAACAGTACGCTATAGAAACCGGGCAGCACCCGGCAACAACTACCGAAAAAAATATTGAAACTTTTAAAGCACAATTAGATAAAATAGGTTTTTGCTACGATTGGGACAGGGAGATACGCACCAGCAATCCATTGTATTACAAATGGACGCAATGGATTTTCTTACAATTGTTCAACAGCTATTTTTGCCATACGCAGAAAAAAGCTTTGCCGATTTCTTTGCTCATAAAAAAATATGAAACAAAAGGGGCTATGCCTTCAAATGGCGAGCCTGTGCCCGGCAAACATTTTACAGCCGAAGAATGGAAAGCGTTTACAAAAAAAGAACAGGAAGATATTTTAATGAAACGGCGCCTGGCATTCAGCGCCTATGGAGAAGTAAACTGGTGTGAGGCATTAGGAACCGTGTTGGCAAATGACGAGGTGGTAAATGGAGTGAGCGAAAGAGGTGGGCACCCGGTAATAAAAAAGAAAATGCGCCAATGGTATCTGCGCATTACCGAATATGCTGATAGATTGCTGGAAGGCCTGGAAACAGTGAGCTTCAGCGATGCAATGAAAGAAATGCAACGGAACTGGATAGGTAAAAGTGAGGGGGCAGAGATGGAGTTTCGCCTCACCCCCAACCCTTCTCCCGCCGGAGAGGGGAGTAAAACCCCTATTCAAACTGCAAATAAAGATGCATGGCCAATCTTAAAAGATTTGTCCAGAGAAAACAGGAGATTAAGTACTGTTGCCGAAGATATATTATGGCAAAGGTTAAGAGGTAATCAATTAGGTTCAAAGGTGAGGCGTCAACATGTGATTGAAAATTTTATTATTGATTTTGCTTTTTTAAATGAAAAATTATTGATAGAAGTAGATGGCGATTACCATAATGATGAAGAACAAAAGAAGTATGACGATTCACGTTCAGCATATTTGATGGAATTGGGATATGAGATAATGAGGTTCAAAAACATCGAAGTTGAAAATGATGTTGATTCTGTTATTAAGAAAATCAGTGAAGGACTTGCGGCCTCTACCCCCCTCTCCCTGGGGAGAGGGGTTGGGGGTGAGGCTCAAATAAAAGTTTACACCACCCGCCCCGATACCATCTTTGGCGTAGATTTTTTAGTACTGGCACCAGAGCATGAACTGGTTTCACAGATTACATCTGCTGCGCAAAAAAGCGAAATAGAAAATTATCTCACTTATGTAAAAAGCCGCAGCGACCGGGAACGCATGGCCGAAGTAAAACAAATTACCGGTTGCTTTACGGGTGCGTATGCACAAAATCCTTTTGATGGAAGGCTTATTCCCATCTGGATTGCAGAATATGTTTTGGCAGGTTATGGCACCGGTGCTATCATGGCAGTACCCTGTGGTGATCAGCGTGATTTTGCTTTTGCAAAACATTTTAATATTCCCATCACCAATATTATTGGCGGGCATTATAATGGCGAAGAAGCAAATGCTACTAAAGATGCCGTGTTGCAGAATTCTGGTTTTTTAAATGGTATGCTGATGAAAGATGCTATTGCAGTTGCTATAAATAAAATAGAAGAAGATGGCATTGGCAAACGCAAAATAAATTACCGCATGAGAGATGCAGGCTTCAGCCGCCAGCGTTATTGGGGCGAGCCATTCCCCATCATCTGGAGCGATGGTATTGCCATTCCTTTAGATGCAGAAGAACTCCCTCTGGAATTACCTTTTGTAGAAAAATATGGCCCGGGTCCGGAAGGCGAAGGACCGCTGGCGAACATAAAAGAGTGGGTGGAAATGAGTAATGAAGAATTTTTGAAAGAAACCAATATTGACCTCACCCCTAACCCCTCTCCAAAGGAGAGGGGAACAGAAGGCTCTGCAACCTACGGATACGTTACCAGTACTGTTGCAGAATGGAAAAATACTTTACAATTTGCAAAACAAAACAGGAAAACTCCAACAGCAGAAGAAGATAAAATGTGGCAGGAATTGCGCAACAGGCAAATTACCAATTGTAAATTTAGAAGGCAACACCCGATAGCTGGATATATACCCGATTTTGTATGTTTAGAAAAGAGATTAATAATTGAAATAGATGGAGGGTATCATAATGAAAAAGATCAGAAAATTTTTGATAATGCCAGGGAAGAATGGCTCAAGGAATCGGGATATAAAATGATGCGCTTTAAAAATGATGAGGTCAATAATAATTTGCCAGGTGTTTTAGAAAAAATTGTAAAAATGGTTTCTTCAATTAAAGATGAAACTCCGGATAATTTACAAACAAGCTCCCCTATCCCTGGGAGAGGGGTTGGGGGTGAGGTTAAAAGGGAAACCTCCACAATGCCCGGCTATGCAGGCTCTTCCTGGTATTTTTTACGCTACATGGATCCACACAATAGCGAAACATTTTGCGACCGCAAAGCCAGCGATTACTGGAACCAGGTGGATGTGTACATTGGCGGTACCGAACATGCCGTAGGCCATTTATTGTACAGCCGCTTATGGACGAAACTGCTGTACGATTTAAATTTAATTGGCTTTGATGAGCCATTTAAAAAGCTGGTGAATCAGGGAATGATACAGGGGAGTAGCAGGTATGTTTATAGAGTAAATTGGCATTTTATTAATCTGCCTAGTTTCTTTAGTAATGAAGAATTGCCTACTGTATTTATTTCATCAAATCATATTTCTGGTACTCAATTTAGTTTAGAACTTTTAAACCCAATTTTAGATAAGTATGATATAAATAAGTCTCATTTTTCAACTAACCAATATTTCGATAGTTTTCATGTTGATGTAAAAATTGTAGATGGAATTGAGTTAGATATTGAAAAATTTAGGGACCAAAAATCAGAGTATAAAAATGCGTTTTTCATGTGCGAAGACGGGACGCTTAATGCTCCCCTCTCCTTTGGAGAGGGGTCGGGGGTGAGGTCAACCAATGCCAAATACATCTGCGGCGTAGAGGTTGAAAAAATGTCTAAATCAAAATATAACACCGTTAATCCCGATGACCTGGTAATCAAATATGGCGCCGATACTTTCCGAATGTACGAAATGTTTCTCGGCCCGCTAGAGCAAAGCAAACCCTGGGATACAAAAGGCATTGAAGGGGTGCATCGTTTTTTAAGAAAACTCTGGCGGCTTTTTTATGATGAAATAAAAGGCCCAATCTGGACGGACTCAGCTCCCTCTACTTCGGAGAGGGCGGGGGGTGAGGCTGCAACCGAAGCAGAACTGAAAGTGCTGCACAAAACCATCAAAAAAATAGAATACGATACAGAAAATTTTTCTTTTAATACCGCTGTAAGTGCGTTCATGATCATCGTGAATGAGCTCGCCGACTTAAAATGCCATAAGAAAGAGATCCTGGAAAAAGTATTGATTTTACTGGTGCCTTATGCGCCGCATATTGCAGAAGAACTTTGGGGCAGGTTGGGAAATGAAGGAACTATTCTTAATGCAGCATACCCGGTATATGATGAAAAATATTTGCTTGAAACATCCAAAGAATATCCCATTTCTATAAACGGAAAAATGCGGGCCACCATAAAAATTGCAATGGATGCTGCACAGCCTGAAGTAGAACAGATTGTTTTGCAAAATGAAATAATTCAAAAATGGCTGGAAGGAAAAGCGCCCAAGAAAATAATTTTTGTAAAAGGTAAAATGGTAAACGTTGTAGTGTAGTAGTAATCCAGGATGCTGATGAAGAAAGAGAAAAAAAAAATTAACCTTGTATTCATTCGTGCATTCGTAGCAAAAAAAGTATCTGGAAATGACTGTAGTATTCCACAGTCATGCTAATGAAGAAAGAGGATACGTTAAAAGCTTTGTATTCATTCGTGTATTCGTGGCAAAAAAAGTATCTGGAAATGACTGCAGTATTCCACAGTCATACTAATGAAGAAAGAGGATACGTTAAAAGCTTTGTATTCATTCGTGTATTCGCGGCAAAAAAACTATCTTAAAATCACTACAATATTCAGCTTAAATTTGCGGTATGGTACATACTGACCGGTTGGTAGAGCTTTTGCAAAATCATTCAAATGATTTTAACGATGTGGTTCCGTTTAATAAGATCACCGATAAAATAGCGGCCTTAGATCTTTCTAAAACCAATACCGCATTTACCGAAGATATTTACAGTGATGAGGAAAAATTCGAAGCCTTCATCAACCAGGAAAGAAAAAAAAATAACGCTGCTTATTTAATTGGCGGCTATCGTGAACACAGGGAAATGTACAGGCGGAGTATGCTGTTTGATAAAAATGTAGCCGATACAAATTATTCCAGCATTGAGCCACGCAGCCTTCATCTTGGTACAGATATTTGGGGAGATACCGGTACAAAGATTTTTGCTCCCCTGGGTGGTATGGTGCACAGCTTTGCCTACAATAATAATTTTGGGGATTACGGCACTACTATTATTTTACAGCATCAGTTAAAAACGCTTAATTTTTATACTTTATATGGCCACCTTGCTTTAAAAAATATTGAAGGCCTCCGCAAAGGAAAGTTTATCACCCGGGGCGAAAATTTTGCAAACTTTGGCCCGCCTGAAGAAAACGGCCACTGGCCGCCGCACCTGCATTTTCAGATCATTATGGATATGGGAATTAGTGACGGCGATTATCCCGGCGTTTGTAAAATAAGCGAAGCAAAAAAATACCTGCACAACTCTCCCGATGGCGATCTTATTTTAAAACTTAACCGTTTTATTAATTAAATTATTAATGATTGTTATTTAGTCTGTAGCTAAACTCCTAACCCTCTAAACCCAATTATTGAAGAGCCATATAGCATTATTAATTACTAAACGATTAATGACGTAGCTGCCAAAATAAAAATCATTACCGCTTTTAAGTATTGCATTCGTTGAAATGAAATTGTATTTTTCGTTTCATAAATATCCCCTTTATGCAACAACTCCTCCAATACCTTGCGCTCACAGTATTTACCTGTTTTACTATTTCAGCATTGGCCCAAAAAAAGAATGATACCGAATTTCAAAAAGGCTTTATCCTATTATTAAAAGTAAACAACGGCGTTGTTACTAATTTTCATTCAGCCCCAGATTTATATGCGGGCGGTCTGGGGCTAAACCCTCAGGTACAGTTGTTGAGCATTGCTTAAGGCTTGGTGCCAATGCAGGATTTGTTTACACAAATAAAAAATTCTCCGGCCTCATTGGTCCCTTTATTCCGGATGATATGAAAATAATGCTGGCAAAAGGAGAATCTTCTGCTGCAGATTTTGTGGCATTTTTAAATCCGGGAGAAGTAGATTGGGCGTAAGTGAATAATAAACAAAATCATCCGGCAGATGTTATAAGTTGATTTATAAGAATACGTATTTCACTTTACAATATTTTAATACAAAATGCAGTTAACATATTATTGGTGTAAATGTTTGCAAATACAATCTCATCACTCAGTTAAAATATTACCTTTACACCGCAAATAATAAGCATGGAAATTAAACCGGGGCCACTTTTACAGGAAATAAATAATCCACAGGACTTAAAAAAACTGGGTAAAGATCAGATGTACCAGGTAAGTGAAGAGCTGCGTCAATATATTATTGATGTGGTAAGCGTATATGGTGGGCATTTTGGCGCCAGCCTTGGTGTGGTAGAATTAAGTGTGGCTTTGCATTATGTTTTTAATACACCTTACGATCAGTTGGTATGGGATGTAGGCCACCAAGCTTATGGCCATAAAATACTTACCGGCCGCCGGGATATTTTTCCTACCAACAGAAAATACCGCGGCCTTAGTGGTTTCCCAAAACGCAGCGAAAGTGAGTACGATACTTTTGGCGTTGGACATTCTTCTACATCAATAAGTGCCGCTTTAGGAATGGCCATGGCCAGTTATTATAAAGGCGAAAAAGACAAGCAGCACATTGCCGTAATTGGGGATGGCGCTATGACGGCCGGCCTTGCTTTTGAAGCCATGAACCACGCAGGTGCCGCTAACAGTAATCTGTTGATTATTTTAAATGACAACTGCATGAGCATTGATCCTAATGTGGGCGCATTAAAAGAATACTTAACCGATATTACTACTTCTCATACTTACAATAAAGTAAAAGATGATGTGTGGAAATTATTGGGGAAATTACCTGTTGGTAAAACTTTTTCCCGTTCCATGGCACAAAAACTAACAGATGGTTTAAAAGGAATGGTAAGCAGCAGTGCCAATTTATTTGAAGCATTAAACCTGCGCTATTTTGGCCCTATAGACGGGCACAACATTACCAAACTGATAGATACTTTAAAGGATCTGAAAGATATTCCGGGCCCTAAAATCCTGCATATTAAAACAGTAAAAGGCAAAGGTTATGGCCTGGCAGAGAAAGACCAGACTACCTGGCATGCACCCGGCTTATTTGATAAAATAACGGGAGAAATAAAAAAGAAAACTTTCGAGATTCCGCAGCCTCCAAAATACCAGGATGTGTTTGGCCACACCATTATAGAGTTGGCAGAAATGAATGATAAAATTATGGGTATTACACCGGCTATGCCCAGCGGTTCTTCCTTGAAATATATGATGGCAAAAATGCCCGACCGTGCTTTTGATGTGGGTATTTGCGAGCAACATGCAGTAACATTAAGTGCCGGCCTTGCTACACAGGGTATGCGGGTGTTTTGTAATATTTATTCTTCTTTTATGCAGCGGGCTTACGATATGGTTATACACGATGTGGCCATACAAAAACTTCCTGTTGTGTTTTGTTTGGATAGGGCCGGGCTTGTAGGCGAAGATGGGCCAACACACCACGGTTGTTACGATATCGCTTATATGCGCTGCATTCCCAACATGATAATAAGCGCACCTATGAATGAAAAAGAGTTGCGCAATCTCATGTTTACATCACAGTTAGAAAGTACAAAAAATCCTTTTGTCATTCGCTATCCCCGTGGCGAGGGCGTAATGCCCGAATGGAAAACGCCTTTTGAACAGATACCCATTGGCAAAGGAAGAAAATTAAAAGATGGCCAAGAAATAGCCATATTATCTTTTGGCCATCCGGGTAATTTTGCAGCGGCTGCAATACGTGATGTAAGGCACGAAGGGATAAATCCGGCGCATTACGATATGCGTTTTGTAAAACCGCTGGATGAAGATTTACTGCATGAAGTATTTGGTAAATTTAATAAAATCATTACCATAGAAGATGGTACAGTGGTAGGCGGTTTTGGCAGTGCGGTTTTGGAATTTATGAATGAACATGGCTACAAAGCCGATGTAAAAATAATGGGCATACCGGATAGATTAGTGGAACACGGTACGCCAAAAGAATTATATAATGAAATAGGAATTGATGCCAATGGTATTACTGAAAAATTACGAGAAATGGCTACAGTTAAGGTGCTGATGTAAAAAAACTATTTTTCATCCAATCTTATTGCTTCCAGGTTAAACAGTTCAGGATATTTTGCTTTTCTGTTTTTATAGAAGGTTTTTATGATAGCAACATCTGTAATGCGGTTACCGGTTGGATAAAAGGGATCACTGATTCCGGCAACTTTTCTTTCGTAATCTAAATAAGCCATAAAAACCGGAACCCTTGCGCCTAACGCTACATGGTAAAAACCCGTCTTCCACTTCTCCACTTTTTTGCGGCTACCTTCTGCTGATATCATTAGTTTAAGTTCATCCCTTTCTCCAAATTTTTTAATAGTGGCATCTACCATCCTGGTATTTTTTGTTCGCTCTACGGGTATCCCTCCCATATTTAAAAAAACTTTTTTCAGCGGCCAGCGAAATAATTCTTTTTTTGCAAGAAAATTTATGCTGATTCCAAATAATTTTAATGCTGCCATTGAATAAACAAAATCCCAATTAGAAGTATGCGGTGCTGCTATGAGTACATATTTTTTTATATCAGAAGCAATACCGCCTTCTATCTTCCAGCCATTGTGCTTAAATAACCAAATGAACAATCGGAGTATCATAACCGGAAGGTAATAACTAATTCCGAAGCTGCCTTTGTTTTAAAAAGCTCAAATTTATTCTTTATCTATTTTGAGAAGTGGTGGTTATCCTGCTACTATTGAGCGTATAAAATTAAAACCCCATAAAAAAGGCAGGCTCTTTAATAAAGTATTCATGATCTATTTATTAATTCATCGGCACTTCAATGGCCAGCAATTCTGCATCTTCTGTTGCTTTTATAGTAAAACTATCCG
>JANLQE010000335.1:0-2410 GCA_031367625.1 Bacteroidota bacterium | reverse complement strand
CTCTCAAAAGATTTTTTATTACTGGTGCTTATTGCATGTGTTTTTGCATTTCCTTTTGCATGGTGGGCAATGCATAAATGGTTACAGAATTTTGCCTATGGCGTCAATATTAGCTGGTGGGTGTTTGCAGCAGCAGGTTTTGCAGCATTTGTAATTGCATTGATAACAGTAAGTTTTAAGGCAATAAAAGCAGCTATTACAAACCCTATAAAAAGTTTAAAAGCATATTAAGATAATTGGTAATTAAAAATTGATATTTAATAATGATACGATTGCAGACGCAATGAACTATTTAAAGCACCTCCTTTAGATGATGGGGTAAACTCTATTTTATGCTGAAAAATTATTTTAAAATCGCCTGGCGAAACCTTGGGAAAAATAAGGAGTACACTTTTGTAAACATTGCCGGGCTGGGTATTGCCTTTGCCTGTAGCATACTCATTTTTTTATTCTGCTCTTTTCAGTTATCCTTTGATAATTTCCATACAGATAAAGACCGTATTTTTCAACCCTATTTTAATTTCAGTACAAAAGAGGGAATCAAAAAAAATGGCGGTATGTGTTTCCCCTTCACGCCCAATTTAAAAGCAGAATACCCCGAAGTTGAAAAGGCCGCACGGATAATAAATCTTGCCGGCGTTGTACGGTATAAAGATAAAGTGTATGAAAGTTTTGTAAATGGTACAGATGAAGACCTGCTGGATATGTTTAGTTTTCCATTGGTTACCGGTAGCAAATCGGGTGCCCTTAAAGGTCTCAGCAATATCATCATTACCCAGGCCACGGCAAAAAAAATATTTGATACAGAAGACCCGATGGATAAAACGATCCAGGTGCAGATCGATCATCAATGGCAAAATTTTATTGTAACCGGTGTACTAAAAGATTATCCCGAAAATTCTTCTATCCGTTTTGAGTCATTTATACGGATAGAAAATACACCGGGCTATACCAATCTGCAAAATAACTGGAGTGCATACAATCATTATGCTTACCTCAAACTAAAGCCATCGGTTACTGCTGCAGCCTTTCAAAATAAAGTGCAGCCATTTTTTGAAAAATATTTTAAGACAAATGTTGAAGACGCAAAAAAAGAGGGCATAACGCCTGACAAGAATGGCTATTACACCAGCCTTGGTTTGCTGCCTTTAACACAAATTCATTTTGCGACAGATATTTTAGGTGACGGTGCGGCCAAGGCATTGATCTATACCATGATGAGCATCGCCCTGGTAATTCTGTTGATCGCCAGTTTTAATTTCATCAACCTGAGTATTGCTTTGTCCATTACAAGGGCAAAAGAAATGGGTGTACGCAAGTCGTTGGGCGCACAAAAAAAGCAGGTGTTTTACCAGTTGTTTGGCGAATCTTTTCTGGTGTTTTTTATGGGCTGGGTAATAGGTATCATTGTGGCGGCTGTATTGTTGATACAGGCTGTAACAATTTTTAAAATCAAGCTGTCGCTGGCCTTTATTTTTCAGCCACAAATTATTGCGTTGCAACTGGCAGGCTTCTTCTTTATTACGTTGCTTGCCGGTGGCTATCCTGCGTGGTCTGTCAGCCGCTTCAATGCGGTGGAAATATTAAAAGGTAAGATATCATTAAAGCGCCCCGGCCTTTTGCGCAACACCATTATCATCACCCAATTTACAATCGCCTGCCTGCTGATTTGTTGCACTATTATCGTGGCACAGCAAACAGCTTACCTGCGTAAAATACCGCTGGGTTTTAATAAGGAACAAATCATCAGCATACCGGTTACCAATGAAGAAAATGGCAACCTTGTATTGCAAAAATTCAGGCAGGCATTGGCCAACCAAAGCGGTATTATTAGTGTTACCGGCAGCGATATCAATATTGGTAAAGGGCTTGATAACAGAACTTCCCGTGCAACATTGGGTTTTGAATATAATGGTAAAAATGTAAGCACAGACTGGCTTCGGATAGATTATGATTATCTTAAAACACTTGATATTCCATTGTTGGCCGGTCGTGATTTTAGCAGGCAGTTCTCAACTGATACTGCTGAGGCCGTCATCATAAACCAAAGTATGGCCGAAGCCATGGGGGAAAAAAATGCAGTGGGTAAATTTTTGTGGCCCGATAGCAGCCGCCCTAAATTACAGGTGATCGGTGTAATTCCGGATTTTCATTTGTACTCCCTCAAAGATAAAATGGCACCTCTTACGCTCAATATTTTTCAGCAATCAAACCTTAATTATGTTTTTGTAAAAGGACTGCCGCAAAATATGGAAAGCAGTATGAAGCTGATAAAAGATTTATACAAAGACATTGCTCCCAACAGCGTGTTCAAGGCTTCTTTTATGGATTTGAATGTAGACAAATGGTTTACCGAAGACCAGATGATCGGCAAGGTAATCGGTGTTTCTTCTTTTGTTTCCATCCTCTT
>JANLQE010000307.1:0-4853 GCA_031367625.1 Bacteroidota bacterium | reverse complement strand
TTTAAAATATTGATTATCTATTCTTTATTTAATTTCTTTCTGCATTGGGTTTGTACCGTTGCCGGCACCTCTTGCAGCAGCAGTTCTTGATTTAAACAACTGAAACTTAGAAGGCTCTCCGGAAACATTCCATAGATTATTGGATTCATTTATATCTGCCGTTTCTCTCATAGGGTCTAATCTGATGGAAGCAACTTCTTTATCTTTTATAAATGTTTTGGTAACCTTATTTTCATTTTTGCGCCATACCTGTACGGCAATTCTTTCTGTTTCTTTGCTGCCGTCTTTATAGATCCATTCTATAATAATAGGCATTACCAGGCCGCCTTTATTGCTAAACGTCAGTTCATACATATTTTTACCGGCAGCAAGTTGCATTTTTTGTTCGGTTGTAAAAGTATCTGTATTTACCGGGCTGTTTATTTTAAAAGCAGTTGTATCCAGCTTTGCCTGGCCACGATCATATTTCCAGTAAAAATCTCTAAGGCTTACATCTGCATCGGTTGCAAATACAATGTTTTTATCTTCCCTGTTTCTTATTTTAGAAATATCATCAAAATTATTAAGTAATGGTTTTGCCACGGGTTGTGCGGTTACATTTTCTACAGAAGCAACAGGCATAATTTCTGTACTCAGGTTAGCCCATTTTACACTATCCAAAGAAATATCGCAGGGCTCGGTACCGTAAAACCAGCCACGCCAAAACCAATCCAGGTCTTCGCCGCTGGCATCTTCCATGGTGCGGAAGAGATCTGCAGGTGTTGGATGTTTAAATGCCCAGCGCCTGGCATATTCTTTAAAAGCATAATCAAATAAATCTCTGCCCATAATGGTTTCCCGTAAAATATTTAAACCGGTGGATGGTTTAGCGTATGCATTTGGACCAAACATAATAATGTTTTCGCTGTTAGTCATAATAGGTTCTAACTGGTCTTTTGGCAACTTCATATAATCTACAATCTTATATGCCGGCCCTTTACTTACTGGGAATTTATTATCAAATAATTCTTCTGTAAGATATTCTACAAATGAGTTAAGCCCTTCATCCATCCATGTCCATTGTCTTTCATCGCTGTTGATGATCATCGGAAAAAAGTTGTGGCCCACTTCATGAATTACTACACCCAGCATACCGTTTTTTGTTGCTTCGCTGTAGGTGCCGTCTTTTTCGCAACGGCCAAAGTTGAAACATATCATCGGGTATTCCATGCCGTTAGAAGTTTCAAGACTTTGTGCTACGGGGTAAGGATAAGGTATAGTGAATTTTGAATAACTTTTTATAGTGTGCGCTACTGC
The DNA here is from genome assembly GCA_031367625.1 of Bacteroidota bacterium. Lineage (GTDB taxonomy): Bacteria > Bacteroidota > Bacteroidia > Chitinophagales > Chitinophagaceae > Ferruginibacter. The sequence goes on along the minus strand of JANLQE010000307.1, from coordinate 3,557 downwards.
TTTGGTACTGTACTTGCGGTATAGGTTATAGGCTTCTTTTCCGTAGGCGCTCATGCACATTACTTTTTTGCCTTCTACATAAGCTGGCATTGCATCCCATATAAATTTACGGCTGCTGCCCCAGGCAAAATCACGAACCATATCTGCTTTAAATATCCAGGTTTTCTTTTGAGTAGATTTTTGTTTTTCCCTGTCTTTGGCTTCGGCCAGGGTTACAATTTCTGTTACCTCTTTTGCATTTTGTGCCTTTTGCCAGCGGGCATATTGTGCAGCGCTTAATACCTGCTGATAATTTTGTGCCTGGCCTGTTGCCATCACCACATGATCTGCAGGCACTGTCATGGCCACTTTAAAATTGCCAAAAGTTAATGCAAATTCACCGCTGCCGGCAAACTGATGATTTTGCCATCCCTGAAAATCGCTGTAAACACAAAGGCGCGGATACCATTGGGTAATAGTATATAAATCATTTCCGTCTTCGGGAAAATATTCAAAACCGCCCCTGCCGCCGTATTTTGTTCTTTCAATAATATTGTAATTCCATTCTACTTTAAAAATAAATTGCTGCCCCGGTTTTAATACCTGGGGTAATTCTAAACGCATCATTGTTTTGTTGATGGTATATTTTAAAGCAGCTCCTGCAGCATTGGTAACCTTTAAAATATTGTCGCCATATTCTTTTTCAGGCTTAGCCAAGGTTTGCTCCGTTATGCTTTTTTGCATAAGGCTGCTGGTTTGATAGCCCGAATTATTTTTACTGCTGTGTTCGTTTTCATCTAACTGCAGCCACAGATATGTGAGGTTATCCGGAGAGTTGTTGTAATAGGTTAATGTTTCTTTTCCCATCAGCCTGCGGTTAGGTTCATCAAGTTCGCAGGTGATGTCATAATCACATCGCTGCTGCCAGTATTTTGATCCCGGCGCTCCACTTGCTGTGCGGTATTCATTTGCTGTTGGTAAAATAGTACCCAACTGTTCAAACCGGTTTCCATGATTACTGCCGGGATTATTTTTTATATCCTGTGCATTACTGAAAAATGCAGGCATAAAAAAAGCCAGCAGGGAAATTAACTGTTTCATCATCTTAGATTATTTTTTATTACAGTGATAAAATTATTGAAATTTAATTGTATTGGTTAATTTATAAAGGCCATCTTTCTATACACATATAAGAGGCAATGCACAATGCAGCGCCTGATAAAATGCTTATCCACCATCTTCTGGATAACCCTGCTTTATTTACTGCAATAAAACTTACCAGCAAAATAATTAAAACAACCACTATCTGCCCGGCTTCCAGGCCAATATTAAAACCAAATAGCGGCACGGCAATATGCTGTTGTTTGGCCAGCATAAAACGAATACTGTTTGCAAAACCCATCCCGTGAATAAGCCCAAAGAACAGTGCCAGCAAATAATTTGCCCGAAAAGTTTTTGGGCTAAACTCTTTTTTTAACAGGTTGATAAGTGCGGTAATCACAATGGTTAGCGGTATTAAAAATTCTACCCAGGCGGCATTAAAACGTATTACATCATAAGTGCTTAATGCAAGGGTAAGCGAATGGCCAATGGTGAAAGCTGTTACTAAAATCAAAACCTGTTTCCAGTTCCTGATAAGATAGGTAGCCGTTAAAGCCATAATAAACATCAGGTGATCAAGTGCATCCCAATTAATAATATGCTGCCAGCCTAAAGTAAAATAAAATTTGAAATCATTCATAAGCAGCCATACCCGATAGTTTGTTTTACTTTCGTATAAACAAATATCTTTAAAAATAAATTTATTCACTCATCTCTTTGCTAAATGGTAACTAAATTATATAAATGGTTTTTCATACTAAGTTTATCTTTTCTTATCAGTAGTTTTTCTTTTCATCCCATATTTGTAAGTGTAACAGAAATAGAACATAACGCTAAGGAAAAAACGCTGGAGGTAAGCTGTAAAATTTTTACCGATGATTTTGAGAAAACCCTTCGCAAAGCGTACAATACTTATGTAGATCTGTTGCTGGCAAAAGATAAGCCTGCTATGGATAAATTGGTAAATGACTATGTGCAAAAGCATTTAAAAATTATGGTAGATGGTAAGCCGGTTGCCCTAAAATATTTGGGCTACGAGCAGATAGAAGAGGGCATTTACAGTTACTACCAGGCAGATAATATTGCTTCGGTAAAAAAAATAACTGTTACCGACAACATCTTATACGAATATAAAGACGAGCAGATAAATTTACTGCACATAACGGTAAACGGTAACCGGAAAAGTACCAAACTAAATAATCCGGATGATAAAGTGGTAATGGAGTTTTAATTTGGAGCGGCCGGGCGATAGTTACCGGTGGTCAGTTGTAAGAGGTCAATTATCCATTCTCTTCCAGTTGTTCTTTTAATTCTTCAGAAATAGTTACCATTATTTTATCAATACGCTGGCCATCCATATCTATAATTTCAAAATGAAAATCACGCCAATCAAATTTTTCGCCGGTAGATGGTATGTGTTCCAGTTCATGCAATACATAACCTGCAAGCGTATCAAATTCATGTTCTTCTTTATTCATCCAGTCTGCCCTGTCAAAGTAACTTAAGAAATCATAGAAATGAATTTGTGCATCTACCAGAAAGCTGCCATCATCTCTTTTTACAATTTCATATTCTTCCTGCCCGGTTTGTGGCACATCGCCTACAATGGCTTCCATAATGTCGTTCAGCGTAATCATGCCTTCCATGGTACCGTATTCATTTACAATAAAGCAGGTATGTATTTTGGTGGATTTTATTTTTTCAAGTAATTGATATGCTTTATTATTTTCCGGCACAAATAAGGCGGGCTTCACCAATTTATGCAGGGGAGTATCCGGCGGGGCCTTCACCAGATCTTTAACATAAACCAATCCTTTTATATCATCAACAGAGCCATCACATACCGGAAAAGTGCTGAAAACAATATCATCTAATTTATTTTTTACATCCTGTACCGTATCATTCATATCTAACCAAACAATATCGGTACGGTGCGTCATTAAAGACGTGATATTTCTGTCGCCCAAATGAAAAACCCTTTCTATAATTTCTTTTTCCCCTTCCTCAATAGAACCGTGTTCGCTGCCTTCGGAAATCATGGCTTTTATTTCTTCTTCTGTTACTGCGCTGTCTGTTGCTTTTTTAATATTAAAAATTTTAAAAATAATATTGGTAAGCCCCGATAACAGCCATACAAAGGGATGCACAATTGTTGAAAGAATATTCATAGGACCAGCCACTATCCGGGAAATTTTTTCGGCTCTTAGCAAACCAAATTTTTTTGGGATCAGTTCTCCAAAAATTATCGATAAAAAAGTTACGATGATTACCACTATAGATGTAGCAATGGTGTTGGCATAATACTGTGTAAATTCAAATTTTTCAAAAAAAGGAACCAGGCTTTTGCCAAATCTTTCTCCGGAATATACACCCGTTAAAATGGATATGAGGGTAATGCCAATTTGTGCAGTGCTTAAAAATTTCTCAGGGTTTTCGGCAAGATCAAGCGCTGCCTTTGCTTTGGTATCGCCTTTATT
>JANLQE010000236.1:0-2602 GCA_031367625.1 Bacteroidota bacterium | reverse complement strand
ATTGTTTACTGCTTCTTTAAACAGCAGGTAAAAATCTTTTCTTTTTTTGATGTCTAATTTTATGTTCGAAAAATTTCCATCTTCTTTAAAAGTATAATTAATATTGAGCGGCTCTAAAATTTCGGCGGTAAATTCTTTCATGCGGAATATCATTTGTTCAATAGTATCGTTTTGCGGATTAATAGCCCAAACAATATCACCCATACTTTCCATAATGGCAGAAGAGCGGTCTTTTATTTTTTGCATGTTAGCACCCATCATAGTATCGCCATTTACCTGTTGCTGTAATGCTACTTTGCTTAAAATATTTATACTGGTAAGTGTAGAGCCAATATCATCATGCAAATCCCTGGCAATATTGTTACGCATCTTTTCCATATCTATCAGCCGCTTTGAGCGCTGCACTACCCTGTAGCGGTTAATAACCAAAAAGCCAATCAGCAGCAGCATTACCAAAAAAATAATGGCGCCATACTGAAATGATTTTTGTTTCTGCAGGTTTGCCAAACTTAATTGCTGATCTTTTTTCAATAAGGCAATTTCTTTTTCTTTTTTTTCAAAGTTGTATTGTTCTTCTAATTTTTTTATCTCTAATTGTAAATCCTTGCCCTGCACACTATCGTTTGCCTGGTGCAGTTTATTGGTGTATTCCAATGCTTTGGCAAATTCTTTTTTATTGGCATAATAATCGGCCAGGTATTGGTAAGATGATATCTCTTTGCTTTTATCCTGCATTTCTATAGAAGTTTGCAGGTTGACCATAAGTTTTTGCTCCCCATTTTTTTTCAGGGCAATGGTGCTTTGCATGGCAACTTTTTCTGCATCAATAGTAATAAGCAGGGTACTGTCTTTTAATTGCCGGGCAATATTTTTAGCGGTTTCAAAATATTGACTTGCCTGTTCCTCATCTTTTTTTAATACATAAACTTTCCCAAGTTCTATATCAGTTTTTGCTTCATCGGGTGTAAGCTTTAATTCATGAAAAGATTGCAGTGCATCATTGAAATAAGTTATGGCTTTATCATAATTGCCAAGCCCTTTATAAATTGATCCGAATTGTGCAGTGGAAATTGCAATGCCCCGTTTATCATTCAGTACCTTTTTAATTTCTATTGATTTATTGGTATAAGGAACAGCCTCTTTGTATTGGCCAAGATTAAAAAAATCGCCGCTGATGCTTTGGTTACAGAAAGAAATGCCCCGTTTATTTTCTATTTCTTCAAAAATCTTTAATCCTTTTAAATGATATTGCAACGCATTTTTATAATCGCCCATATCCATATAAGTGTTACCAACATTCAGATATTGTCCTGCAATTGATGTTCTTGTACTTAGTGCTGTATTTTTTTTATCTGAGGCAATATAATTATTCAGCGCATTAATCATGTATGGCAGGGCTTCTTTATAATTGCCTTGTTTTTTATAAAAAAGTCCGGCAGCAAGGTTGAAATTAGCTTTTACATTATCCGGCACATTGCCGCTTGCAAAAACTTTCATTAATTGTAAATAATACTGTGCACTGTCCTTTTTACCGGTATTCATTTGTATAGTCACCATTTGTGAGTATGCATAGCTAAGCAGTATATCATTTTTAAGTTCGGCTGCAAGATGCATGGAACGGTACAGGTAAATTTTAGCCTTCGCCATATCACTACGGGTATATTCGGTAGCAATGGAATTAAGCGCTTTGTTGTATTCAATATCATTTTTTTCTTCGTCAATTATTTTCTGCAGACTGTCGATAACCCTGCTTTGCGCAAATGATTTATTAAAAGAAAGCAGCACCAGAAGTACAAATATTATTTTAACAGGCGACATAATTATTTGCTTTTTGCAAGTAAAACAATGGAGAACCAACCTTCATTTAAAACCGGTAAAAATTGTGTGGAAATATTCTTTAATAACCTAAATATAATAAAAAATGTACGATGAGCCTATCACAATTACAACAAAAAAAAGCATGTTTTCAACCCCAAAGGGCAATGTCGTTAAGTTAAAGTTTTTTATCAAACTAATATTACCTTTTCAGGGTTTTAGATTCATTACTTTTCTATAATAATATCAGCCTTTCAGGCTTTAGAAATTTTAATGCGTTTGCCCTGCCACGCCTCGGCGAACCGGGATAGGAAGATTTATTTAATCCCTTGCCAACTGCGGAGGAAAAGTTTTAGGTTCCAGCGGGGATTTCACAGTATTTCCCAACAACAAATTGTTTGATTCCGCAAAACCCCGATATAGCTCAAACTTCAATTAACACAAACCAGTACTTATTTACAAGTTAATAAAGTTTGCCCACCAGTTAAAAACCGTACATGCACGGGGTTTTATTGCTGAGAATTTATCTGTTGCAGGCTTGTAAAGATTGGAAATAAAAATCCGATGAGACAGAATAACGTTGGAGGCTTGCCGCAGGCTGGGAATAGCAGCTGTGTCCGACCCCATTGTGATTTTTATAAAGGAACGAAATTTTGATGAAACCGAAAAGCTAATTACTCAACGGTCACGCCCCACAACAAAAGATTGGTAGTGGACTGCTGCTGAAAAAAGTTTGTCATGCCCAGTTTGCGGAAAACCCGTGTTATGTGCTGCCAAGTAATTATTT
>JANLQE010000123.1:0-12575 GCA_031367625.1 Bacteroidota bacterium | reverse complement strand
GATTGTAGATAAAAGTATTAAACCGGTAAACGGCAAAATAGTTATTGCAGTTATTGATGGCGAGATGCTGATAAGACGCTACCAAAAAACACTGAATAAATTATTGCTGATACCCGAAACACCTAAACTGGCCACGATTGACGTAAGTGAGTTTAGTGATTTTAAAGTGTGGGGTGTAGTGGTGTATGTAATAAGGAATGTGTAGCCCCCTCCCATAAATCGGAGCAGGCTCTGACGGCGGTTGGATGAGAAAAAAAATTTGATGTTTTATTAATTTTAATAGCAGCTCTAAATAAAAACAGTTAGGAAAAACATTCATTTTATAGTCGCCATTTTTTTACCCTGTCTAAACCCCGTCAGCGGTTGCAAACCCTGACGGCGGTTGGATGAGAAAAATAATTTTTTGTTTAATTAACTTTAATAACCAACGCTACCTAACCGCCGCCGGGGACTGTTAGCCGCCGAAGGGGTTACAGCAACACTTCAAAATTTTAATTATGTACACACAACCACTTGTTGAAGGAGAATATTTTCATATTTACAACAGGGGAGTAAATGGAGAAGATATTTTTAAAGAGCAACGTAATTATTATTATTTTTTGCAGCAATACACAACTTATTGTGCTGATGTAATGGAAACCCTTGCATACGCATTGCTGAAAAATCATTTTCATTTATTGGTGTACATAAAAGAAAATGTAGTTGTTCCAAAGTACAATGGGCAAGGGGAAATTCAATTAAATGCTTCTAAACAGTTATCGCATTTTTTTAATTCGTATGCTCAATCTATCAATAAAGCATACAATCGTACCGGCCCCCTGTTTGAATCTTCTTTTGAAAGAAAATTAATTGATGATGATAGTTACCTGACCTCTATGATTTTTTACTGCCACTACAATGCCCAACTGCATGGCTTTGTAAATGATTTTATAGACTGGGAGTTTTCTTCTTATCATACTATTTTAAAAAACGATCATGGTTTTTTGGCTTGCCAAAAAGTATTGGATTGGTTTGGAGGTACAGCGGCTTTTAAAAAAGTACACGAGGAAAGATACAGTAAAGAAGGAGTGGGGAAATTTATTATAGAATAAATTATCATACGAAAATAAGCTTTCTATTTAACCGCCGACAGGGTTTGCAACCGCTGTCGGGGTTAGATGGCGACTCAAAATTTAAAACAATAGAAACAGTATACTGATGGATATTAAAAATCGGTTTTCCCCATTCGAGACTTCCGGCTCCCTCTTCAGAGAGCAGAGGGGGTATGGGTTTCGGGCCATTGTAGATTGCAACAGTTTTTATTGTTCCTGCGAAAGATTGTTTCGCCCACAACTTGATGATAAACCTATGGTGGTACTGAGCAACAACGATGGTTGTATTATATCCCGCAGTGATGAAGCAAAAAAACTGGGAGTGCCTATGGCAGGGCCGTATTTTTTGGCAAAGCCGGTGATAGAAAAATATAATGTGGCTACTTTTTCATCTAATTATAACCTGTATGGCGACCTTAGCTGGCGGGTGATGGAAACCCTGCGCCAGATGCTGGGAAAAGAAAATGTGGAAGTATATTCTGTTGATGAAGCATTTTTAAACCTGGATGAGTTTACAGAAAGTGATTTTGAAAAAATAGGATTGGCCATAAGAGAAACGGTAGAGCAATGGACGGGAATAAAAGTATCTGTAGGTGTAGCGCCTACAAAAGTTTTGTGCAAAGTGGCCAATCATTTAGCCAAGAAAAATAAAAAAGCCACCAACTGTGTAGTAGTGCTGAATACCAAAGAAAAAATTGCAGAAGCTTTGCAGAATACGCCTGTAAATGAAGTATGGGGTGTGGGCAGGCAGTATGCAGAAAAACTGAAAGAAATGAATGCCGTTTTTACCGCCTTTGACCTTACAAAAAAAACAGAAGAATGGGCACATAAAAACCTGGGTGGTGTAGTGGGCATACGGTTAATAAAAGAATTAAAAGGCGAGCCTGCTATTGAAATGGAAAAAGAACTGACGAACAAAAAAATGATTGCCACAACCAGAATGTTTGGCAGCCCGGTAAAAAATATATGCGATATTAAAGAAGCAGTTGCAACCTACACTTCCAAAGCTGCAGAAAAACTGCGAAGGCAAAAAAGTGCTGCCAGTGTCATTAGTGTTTTTGTGGTGCCAAGACAGCCAAAAACGGAAGGGCATTTCAGTCATGGGCCAATTGTGAGCAGCTATATAACTCTTGATATTGCTACTTCGGCAACAAATGAATTGATAAAGCCTGCCATGGAATTGGTGGATAGACTTTTTAAAAAAGGCAACCTATATAAAAAAGCGGGGGTGATGCTTAGCGGCCTGGTACCCGATGAAACCATACAGGGAAATCTTTTTGCAGAAGAAAAACATAATGGCAAACGCCTGCTGATGGATATGCTGGACAATGTGAATTTTGCTATGAGAGATGACATCATAAAATTCGCATCAAGTGGTACAACCCGGGACTGGAAAATGCGGCAGGAATTGCGTAGCCCGAGATATACCACAAGATGGAATGAAATGTTTGTAGTTACGTAAAAGGTTTAAGAAGTTTAAAAAGTTTAAAAGGTTTAAGAGGTTTAAAAAGTTAAGCGGTTTATAAACTTTTGGCCCTATTAAACTTTTAAATAATTATCTGAATGGATTACATGAGTTAAGAAAAACACACTGGTTTTATTCGTGTAATTAGTGCTTTATAATTCGTGTAATAAAATAAATATAACGTCACTATTAAAATAATTCTTTTTGTCCGGAAATAAAGATGGGCTTCTCTAAATTCAGTTTACATTTTTTATTTAATTCATCTGCGAGATAAACCGTTAGCTCCGGAGATTTTGCTTCATCGTGCATGTGCATGAAAAAATATAAATCTTTCAACCCATGCTGCAGCCAGTATTTTATACGATCTACCCATTCATCAATTCTGGTATAATCTGTTGCATGTAAGCTGTTACCCACATAGCGGATAAATGTTTTAGGCACCGTAAGATACATGTGGGCACAATCCCGGCGGCCAGCCGTATCCGTTATTACAGCGCCAATATGTAAAGTTTTCAGTTTTAAAAATAATTCGTTAGCCGCTTCCTCATTGGCAAACCATTCGGGATGGCGGACTTCTACAAAAAACTGCAGGTCTTTTGGGAGAGTTTCCAGATAACCGAATAATTCCTCTTTTCTTTTGGGAGAAAAATTTTCGCTTACCTGCACGAATACCGGGCCGAGGTGTTTTTCGAATGCAAGAATACCTTTTAAAAATTCTGTAGTGATAAAATCTTTGCCTTTAAGGCTGCCGAAATGGGTAACGCCTTTGTACATTTTAGGACAAAATAAAAAGTCTTTTGTCCCAGCTTTGTCTGACCATTTTTTAATGGCATCCGGGCCATAAATTTTATAATGAGTGGCATTCAATTCAATGCTGTTGTAATGATGCACATACTCATCCAGAAAATTTTTTTCTTTTGTTTTGGGCGGATAAATTGTGCCCACCCATTCAGTACGTCCCCATTTGGCACAGCCCATATATACTTTAGGATACTTTACTGCCGTGCCTTTCAGAATTTTTTTATTAAAAACCGGCTCATCAGATAAAGTAAAATCTATGCTGTTCAATTCTTTTTCGGATACCCTGCCAAATTCCATAATAATTATTTTAAATGTAAAAACTTATTTTCTACTTTTAAGTTTTTCGAAAATTATAATATTCATCATCACCAACAACATGCCATAAAAAATATCTTCTACAGGGATAGAGTATATCCGTAATCCTAAATTCTCTGCATTGTTATATTGCACTACCGGGATTGCAGTAAGAAAGCCATTGACCACTAAAAACGGAATAAGAATAAGGGCAAATGAAATGAGGAATGCTGCACTATTAAACGATTCAAATTTTTTGCGCAGCAGAAATAAAAGAAAAATAAATGCCGCACAAAAAATAGCAGTATAAAAAGTATATTGAAGCTGGTTAAAAAAAACCGCAACGCAAAAAAGCAAGACGCCGGTAACAAATAATATTCTTTCTGAAAGCAGGGTGGCTATTAGCTCAGGAAAATAGCACCGGACACATTCGTAAATAAAGCTGCAGCAGTAAGGCACCACAAAGAAGAACAATACTTCTTCTACGGGTAAATTTAAAATATAAATACAGGTAATATAATTTTCGTTGAACGACCAGACATGGATGGAAGTAAACCACGCATCCCAAATAATATAAAATAATGCCGGCAGCAGCATAGCTGGAAAAACATACTTCCACTTTTTATAAAAAGCCACTTTACTGTCGAAACTTAGCAACAGCGGGCCTGCAACAGATAAAGCAAGTATTAGAAAATATGTGTAATGCGTATTCAAAAGCAATAGTTGAAATAATAAAAAGAAACCAGAACATGTGAGAAGGTGAATGCGTGAGGGATTGCAGCGGTTACCCCGGTGAGGCCATTGTGCTTAGGTTTTGTGCCGGAGTAATAGCGGAAAGCCCGACCCCTTGCGATAGCATGGGGACACGCCCAAACAGATTAAAATACATTTCTCTTTTTATCTGCTTTTACTTTTTCCCAATATTTTTTTGCTACGTAAAGCATACCGAAACTTTCTCCTTGTTGCTTATCTAAATGTTTATGATGCATTTTATGTGCCCACCGTATTGTGCGTACATAAATATTACTGCTCCTGGTAAACCATTTAAACCGCTGGTGAATAATTACATCATGCACCAGAAAATAAGCAACGCCATACATGGCAATGCCAAAACCAACTGCGGCTAACCAATACCGTTGTTGCTGCAACCCCGTCATTATGCATAGCCAGCTTGGTATTGCAAATATTAAAAAGAAAGTATCGTTTTTTTCAAACACACCGGGCCCTGGCTGGTGATGATCTTCGTGAAGGAACCATAAAAAACCGTGCATTACATACCGGTGCGTAAGCCAGGTAACAGCTTCCATCAGCAAAAAAGTGCCAAGCATTATTGGTATAAAAATAAACCAGTTCATAAAAAAGTACGCAGCAATAAAAAAAACATTGCCTGTATAAGCAGCAAATTTACAGCAAATTTGTTTTGCTTGTTAAATTGTGCAAAGTGAAAAACAATCAACAGCAAAGCGCTTATAACAAACCAACAGAGATAATTATAAAAAGGTATTTGCCCGTTTGGAAGCCACTGCCAATAACCCAGTTTTACAGCTACCGGCTCCATCAGCCAGTCAAAAAAAACTGCTAAACTGGCGCCATCTACAATAATTGAAATTCCTTTTAATACCGGCTTTGTACCACCCAGTTCTGCGGCTAGTTTATCTATTATCCTGGTAAGCATCATATGGATACTGACGCCGCAGCAATAAATAATAATGAACCAGTTGATGCCAATAATTAAGGGCACTTCCTGAATAGAAGGGCCTAATACATTGCCATATTTATATTCTCCAAACAGCAGGCCGGTGTGGGTTCCTGTAATTTCTACGATTATACCTGCACCAAAACAAATTATCAGCAAAATAATAAAATGCTTGCGTGGTGGCGGCTGGGTGTACCAAAGTAAAGCAAACATCAGTAGCAGGTTTAGCCAGGTAGCCTTTATAAAAAATGCTCTGTCCAGAAAAAATATACCCACCAATCCTATTACATGAAATAAAATGGCAACAGCAGTAGCGACCTGGTATTTTGTTATCCTTATTTTCAAAATAATTAATGCGCTTGCTTTTTAAATTCTTTTAATATTAAACCGGTGGTAATTTTTGCGCTTTTAAAACATAAAGGTATTCCTCCGCCGGGATGTACGCTGCCACCACAGAAATATAAATTTTTTATATAATCAGCAAAATTGGGTGGGCGAAAAAAAGCTGCCATTTTAGAATTGGAACTGCTGCCATATAATGAACCCATATAACTTCCTGTCCGTTCTTCTATAAAGAGTGGATCTAAAATTTCCTCTGTTTCTATCAGCGGTTCAATAGCTGTTTGTAATAGCCTGCTCAATTTTGCTAAAATATTTTTTCTTGCTTCCAGCTTAATTGATTCCCAATCCTGACCTGCATTGGCGGGTGTATTTATCATTACAAACCAATTTTCGCAACCAGGTTTTGCATGACCGGTTTCCATTTTTGCAGTAATATTTACGTAAACAGTAGGATCGTTATACAAAGATTTTTTTTTGAAAATATGATCAAATTCCTGCGGGTAATTATTACTGAAAAAAATATTGTGTAAGTGCAGTTGAGAAAAATTTTTACGGATACCCCAATAAAAAATAAGGGCACTGCTGCTGCGTTCCTGCTTTAAAATTTTTTTTGCTTTAGGTAAATGCCCCAACAGATTTTTATAAGTAAAATATACATCTGCATTGCTGATGATAATGTTTGCAAAAACATTTTCATCATTTGCAACAATACCTTTTATTTTTCCTTCGTGATGTATGATGCGCTGCACCGGCGTGTTCATAAAAAACTGTACTCCTTTTTTTACAGCTAATTTATACAGCGCATCCGTAATACTTATCATTCCACCCTGGGGATAAAAAGTTCCTTCATTCTGTTCCAGGTGTGGGATAAGACTGAGCATTGCCGGTGCTTTATACGGATTGCTGCCATTGTAAGTTGCATACCGGTTAAATAATTGTTTTGCCTCCGGCGAAGAAAATTTAGTACTGTTATATTTATTAAATGTTTTAAAAAGGTAAGGAAATTTTAGCGCAGCCAAGGCTTTGAAAATCCGTGGATGCAGCCAGGTAGAGCGTTTGTGCAAAGAATAATTTAAAAAAACAGCGCCTATTTTATTATATAATTTTTCAGAAGACTGAAGATATTTTTTTAGGGAAGAAGTAGATTCGCCTGCTTTTTCTGATAATTCATTTGCAAACAGTTCTGCATCTGTAAATGCAGTTATTTGCTTTCCATTTTCATAAAAATAACGGCAGGCAATATCCAACTTGCGGTATTTAAAATATTCTTCTATCGGCTCGCCGGCAAGCCTGAAAAGTTCTTCTATGTTTTGGGGTTGTGTAAATAAGGATGGGCCTGCATCAAATTGATAACCGTCTTTTTTAAATGCAGATAGTTTACCACCGGGATAACCATTTTTTTCATACACAGTTACTGAAAACCCCTGCACCGAAAGCCTTATTGCTGCTGCCATTCCGGCTACACCGCTACCGATTATTATTACTGACCCTGTTTTCATTATAAAAATTATACTGATGCAGTTGCAAGATAATCTTCCAGTTTTGGAAAAGCAATTTTAAACCATGATGTGTATGTATGTGGATATGTCTGAAGGCTGGCACGTATATCACTCATAGCCATGTAGCAATAATCTTTTACTTCCTGTTCATCAGCAGTTACAGGATTATTATAGTTGCCAATAAATACATGATCAAATTCATGTTCTGTAAGGCCGTTATCAAAATCTGTTTTGTAGATAAAATTAAACGCCTCTTTTAAATCTGTGGTAAATCCCATTTCTTCTTTTAATCTTCTGTAAGCTGCGGCGGCAGTGGTTTCGCCGGGTTTGGGGTGACTACAGCAGGCATTCGTCCAAAGGCCGCCACTGTGATATTTTGTTAAAGCCCGCTGTTGCAAAAGCATTTCACCTTTTACATTAAAAATAAAAACGCTGAATGCCCGGTGCAGCAAGCCTTTTTGGTGGGCTTCCATTTTATCCATTTTGCCCAAGGCTGTATCCGATTCGTTTACTAAAATTACCTGTGACAAATGATCTTTTTTTAAAAGCTATAAAATATTTAACTGGCTTCTCAGGCCTGCACGCATTAATATAAATGCTTTTGAATAATTAGGTATCCGTATTCTGTCTTCGAGAAGTACAGAGGGTTGAGATTTTTTTATTTTTTTAAACAGGGATAAATAATATTTATAAGCTACATACACGCCAAATCTGGCTTTTAGAGGCAATTGTAAAACAGCCTGGTATGCGGTATAAAAATCAGCGGCAATATCTTCTTCAATCTGTTTCTTCATATCATCTGTAAAATTTTTAAAATCCACGCCCGGAAAATAAGTGCGGTTTAATTGCTCATAATCGGCTTTTACATCCCTTAAAAAATTTACTTTTTGAAAAGCGGCTCCTAATGCCTGGGCACCAGGTTTTAATTGTGCATACCTTTCTTTATTGCCCTCGCAAAAAACAAAAAGGCACATAAGCCCTACTGCTTCGGCACTGCCATAAATATATTTGTCATAACCTGATGCATCGTATTTTGTTTTATTAAGATCCATTTCCATACTGTAAAAAAAGGCATCAATCAATGATATATTGATATTGTATTTATTTACTGTTGCCTGAAAACTATTTATAATAGGATTTAAACCGATACCTCTTTCAATAGATAGATATGTTTCTTTTTTAAACCCGGTCAGTAAATTTTGTTTATCAAATTCATGAAAGGTATCTACTATTTCATCTGCAAACCTAACGAACCCATAGATATTATAAATTGGCTTACGCAGATCCTGGTGCAATAATTTTATTGCACTGCTAAACGATGTACTATACCGCTCAGTAGTCAGCCTGCTGCATTCACTGCTCACATCATGAAAAAGCTGTATCATTTTATGTAAAATTTTATCTTTCGTTTTTTTAAACTGATAACGTAATCATTGCTACACTTAATATGAAAGCTATTTTTTATTGAAATCCTTTATTATTTCTTTAGCCACCACTTCGCCACTTATTAAAGACGGCGGAACTCCGGGGCCTGGCACTGTTAGCTGACCTGTATAAAACAGGTTTTTTACTTTTTTACTTTTTACAGACGGCTTTAAAATTGCCGTTTGCATTAGGGTATTGGCCAAGCCATAAGCATTGCCCTTGTATGCATTATAATCATTTACGAAATCTGATACCGAATAGGTTTTTTTAAATATAATATTATCTGTTATCTTTTCACCAGTATACTTTTCAAAACGCCTGATAATTTTATTAAAATATTCATCTCTCAATTCTGCTGTGTCTCCTTTTAACCCTGCCGCAACCGGAATAAGAAAAAAAAGATTTTCACATCCCGGCGGAGCTACCGTTTCATCTGTAACAGATGTTGCACTAACATAAAATAAAGGTTCGCCGGGCCATTGCGGATGGTCATAAATTTCTTTGCCATGCTTATCAAAATCTACATCAAAAAATAATGAATGATGCAGAATATTTTTTAATTTCTTATTTAATCCAACATAATATAAAAGGCAGGATGGAGCCATTATTCTTTTGTTCCAATATGCTTCGCTGTATGTTCTGCAGTTTGCCGGCAACAATTCACTTTCTACAAAATGATAATCGGCAGCGCCTATAATTACATCAGCATCAAAATAATTTATGGCAGATCGTTTACCGTTACCCATTAGTTGTGCTTTTACGCCACTTGCTTTAAAATCTTTAACCTCAATAGAAATTACTTCACAATCAAAATAAAATTTAACCCCCAATTCCTTTGCAAGTTTATGCATAGCATCTACTACTGCATACATGCCTCCCTGCGGATACCAGGTACCCAGTTTTATATCGGCATAATTCATAAGGCTGTAGAGTGCCGGAATATTTTGTGGCAATGCCCCCAAAAATAAAACCGGAAACTCCATTAACTGCACCAGTTTAGGATGCTTAAAATATTTGCTGATGTGCTTTTTCATAGAAGTAAACACATCTAATTTTAAAACGCCTTTAGCCAGATCCAGATCAATAAATTCATTCAAAGAACGCCCGGGCTTATGCACGAGCTTATTAATTCCTACTTCATATTTATAAGCAGCTTCGGCAAGAAAAGTATCTAAGTTTTTTGCCGCCCCTTTTTCCAGAGATTCAAAGAGTGCTTTTAACTGTTCGTAACAAGAAGGTATATTTACCGGCCCATCACCGTAGTAAACCCTGTAAGAAGGACTGAGTCTTTTTAAAAAATAATAATCAGCAACTTTTTTACCAAAGCAATTAAAATACCTTTCAAAAACGTCTGGCATCCAGTACCAGCTTGGCCCCATATCAAAAGTGAATCCTTCTTCCGAAAATTTTCTTGCCCTTCCTCCCGGCATATTGTGTTTTTCTAAAACAGTAACATCCCATCCTTCTTTTGCCATAAAAGATGCTGCCGACAAGCCTGCAAAACCACTACCTATTATAACTACTTTATTCACCACCCGAAAATAAGATTATTGGAAATGTAAAACGGAATTTTAAAATGTTACCATACTAAATACCTTGTCAATTGTTCTTTTAATAATTTTCTGGCAAAATGTATTCTGCTTTTTATAGTTCCTAACGGTTCTCTTAATACTGCTGCTATTTCATTGTACTTATATCCTTCGTAATACATCACAAACGGATCTTTAAATATGCCCGGCAATTTATGAATGGATGATTGTATATCTTTTAATTTTAAGTTTACCTCGGCTGTGTTGGTTACTGCTGCCTGGTTATAATCGAGCAGAAAATCGTTTGGAGTATTATCAAAAACCGTGTTCTGCCGTACTTTTCTGCGATAATTATTTATAAAAATATTACGCATAATGGTGTAAAGCCAGGCTTTTATATTTGTTCCGATATTATACTTGTCTTTATTTGCCAATGCCTTGTACATCGTTTCCTGCATCAGATCCCTGGCCGTGTCGCTATCACGTGTAAGTGTAAATGCAAAAGGTTTTAAAAAATCGGAGTTGCTTACAAGCATATTATTAAATTCTGCAGTGGACATTTTGTTTAATTTTTTGTACTGTAAAGTTAAACACTTTTATTTTGAAAAATAAAATATTTTATTACTTTTTTTAAAAAAAATTCATACGATTTGATTATAAGGAAGTTACAAAATCCATCACCTCGGTAAATGAACGTTTAAAACAGACGGGTGGATGAATTTTTTTCTTATAAGTATTGGTGAGCAAGCCAGAAATAACGATAGGAATTTTGGGGAAAGCCTTAGTTATATTTACTAAAAATTTATCAAAATTAAAACTTTGCCCAACTGTAGTTAAGTGAGAGTAGATATAATCGGGTTTTTTAAGATTTACTACATATTGTACATCTTTAAGTGGTATGTTAGCGCCCAGGTAAATTAAAACAGCGCCCCTGCTTTTAAGAAGATAATGCATAAAGAGCAATCCTAATTCATGATGCTCGCCTTCCGGCAAAAACAACAAAATAGTTTTATTCACCAGGATAGAAGTATGGGCTGTATCAATTCCCACAATTAATTTTTGCCGGATTATATTGCTTACAAGGTGCTCCTGTGCAGGGTTTATATGATTTGTCATCCATAGTATGCCTATTTTTTCCAGGTATGGAAAAATGATCTGTGTAATCGTTCTTTCTATACCACGGGATACTATATATTTTTCCAGGATAGTTTCAAAAGAGTCCATTTCGAGGTCTATCATCTTTTGAATTAATTCATTAACTATACGTTCCTGCTGTGCCTGAGGATTAAGGGTAAGTATTTTTTCATTTACTTCTGCAGCAGTCATCTTATCAATATGCGATATTTTATATCCATACTTATTCAGTAACGCTATGTTCAAAATTGTTTTTAATTCTGTATTACTGTAGTGGCGGATATTGGTAAAACTACGCTGTGGCTTTAAAAAACTATAGCGCTGTTCCCATATACGTAATGTATGCGCTTTTATGCCCGATAGGTTTTCAAGATCTTTTATTGTAAATGAATTCATAGTATTATTTATTCTTTCATTACAAATTAAAAATATAATTGTTTTACTATAATACTAAAAAGGATAAACAAAATTTTTAGAAGCTGCGCCGGGGTAAATTTTTAAAAGCTTTTTCTGCAAGTTGATTATTGGGAGAAATTATAGACCAGGCGGTAAGAAAAATAATTTTAAAATCAATTAAAACAGATTGATACTGACGGTACCAAAGCTCTAACTGCCCCTTGTAAGGATAAATAGAATCGTACATGGCCCGTGGGTCTGCGGCTTCAGAAACCAGCTTTTCCTCATCCCGGAACATAAGCGAGCCAATACCGGTAATGCCGGGTTTTGAATCGTAAATATGCGCCTTTACCTCATCTGAATATAAATTAAAACTTACCTGCATTAATGGCCTGGGGCCTACAATACTCATATCTCCTTTAAAAACATTAATGATTTGTGGCAGTTCATTTATTTTGGTCATGCGCAAAAGCTTACCAAACTTAGTTACCCGTGAGTCGTCACGAAGCGTAATTTCTCCGGTACCCATATTTGGACTGTTTTTTTGCATGGTGGCAAACTTCCATATATCAAAAGGTTTATTTTTATACCCAATTCTTTTTTGCAAATAAAATATTTCCTGCTCCCCGGTAAATTTAAGAATGATCATTACAGGAATGAGTATGGGCGACAGTAAAATAAGCGCTGCAGAAGCAATGAGAATATCTATAATGCGTTTTAAGAATTTATACATGGAGATTGCTCTTTTCTTTGTGGCAAAAATTAAAATATTTCTTTGATCTTATCAACCACTTCCTGCATTTCGGCATCAGTAATATTTGTGCTGCAGGGGATGCTGAGACAATGCTGATACACAAAACCGGAACGGTCATTTTTATTAATATAGATATCGTTCTTAAACAT
>JANLQE010000110.1:0-11537 GCA_031367625.1 Bacteroidota bacterium | reverse complement strand
CCACATCAAAAATTATTTGTTGCATTTGGAACACTTTCAATGTTTGCAATTATTACGGTTTTAATCACAACTCAAAAAGTAGTGAAGAAAAAAATGAGTTTCCGAACATGGAAAAACATTCATCTCATTTCTTATTGCACAACCCTTTTATTTATTGTTCACGGCATTGTACTTGACCCACAACTTAAAGACAGACCACTTAACTTATTAGATGCAGAAAAATTAGTATCAGAACTCTGCCTTATTATTTTAATTGCAGCAAGTGTTCTTCGTTACAAATACCACCTTAAAACAAAGAAAGCAAAATGAAAAAACTTTCTTTGTTTACAATTATATTATACTGTTTTTCTGCAACTGCACAAGACAACAGCAAAGCATTTCATTACAAACCAGATGCAGGGCTTCAATTTAATAAATCCAATTTTCAATGGACAACATGGGCATTTGCAGAAAGGTTATTTTCACCAAATCAGTTACCAGCATGGCGTAGAGTAAGGCAGGGAATGGAATTTCAATTGCCCAGTTATCCTTTTAAAATAAATGGAAATAAATTTAGGACTAACATTTTTTATGAAGTTGATTTTACCGACAACAACTTTTTTAAAGACAGCAAGCGTTTCAAAATTTGGGAAAACTTGTACATCACTTTTCAAAATGCAAAAGATGCAAACAAATTCAGGATACTATTTGGCGAAAACACTTCCATACTTTCACGGGAAGACAATTTATCGTCAGGCAATCTTCCAACCATTAACCGCAGTTTAATTTTAGAGGAACATGGCTCAACAAATAGTTTTGGTACACAGTGGGGCTTTCAGGTTCAATCGCAAGTAAGCAAAAAAACATTTTTGCAAGCATCATTGCAAGACAACCGAGGCTCACTTAATCAGGACAATCCGAGTTTTCAGTTTTGGAATGCGATTGCAGCAAAAATTACACAGTCAATTTTGCAACCTACAAACAACAGTTACCAGAAATTAAATATTGGTTTTGCAATTGACCATACAAAAAACATAAAAAATAAAAGTTTTGCACTTGCATCGGGAATTAATAATAAAACTGTAGGAAGCACAGCAGCTACAGGCAGCAAACTAACTTTTGAAAATAATTTAGATTATACCAACACCGTAGGAAAACATTTTTACACCTTTGAATACGAAGCAATTTATTCAAAGTATTCAGCCGAAAAATTAAATGTTGCAGGTGGTTACGGACAATTACAATTTCAAATATTTGACAAAAAACAATTTGGCGACCTTGTTCCTTTTGTACGTTACGATTTAGTAAAACTTTCAAATCCAACAGCATCAGCAACAGAGCAGGCAATTAAATTAGGCATCAATTACAACTTGCCATTTACAAACAAATTGGTAAACTTTCATTTAGAATATGTACATCATTTACTTAACGGTTCGCCAACAATTCTTACAACAACAGATAAACAGTTTGACGAATTTAGATTGGAACTAAGAGTTAATGCAACAAGATATTTGCGGTTTTAAAAGGTTAGACAGAGTTCTAACACAACCACTAATAAGCCAACGCTGCAAGTCAGGCACATGGGCAGGCACACAAACCCACAGCACAGAAGCCAACCTGCCCAAGAGCCTGCCTTGCCCTACACACGGCTACCATCAAGCGGTGCGACACAGACCCACATTATAGATGACCGAGTAGAAAGGATATGCATACAACATGGCTTTGGCGTTATTGGGGCAGGAATTTATTATCTTCATCAAGCAACATAGCAGCAATTGTTCGGGCAGGACAAACATCGCTGAACATTTTATCTTATCTTGTACATAAGCAAAGCATCAGCAGCGGTTACGGGCGGACGTTTTTCAAATCCCCCAACAACGCCAAGCCCTGTTCGTATTCTATGTCTGTTACTTTCTCCAACCATTTTACAATTCCTTTTTGTGTATTGGTGTTTATGGCAATATGGGTAAACTCACTATCATGCGTTGCACTTCAAGGTTTTCACAAATGTATTTTTCTGAAGATTTAATAATTTTCGTAATTAAAGTTGACAAACTTTTTTGAGAAATCACCGATCCATTTTCAGGCTCTCCTTTTTTGGTTGTTTCATAATCTACTTCATCTCTATTGGTAAACCATGCTGGCCGCAGTATAGTGTATTCAAGGCCTGACGCTTCTATCACATCAGCAGCTTTGCGATAAGGTTTTAAAACAGGGTTTTAAGGAATATCATAGATGCTGATTGAACAAATGAAGATGAGTTTTTTTACTCTTGTTTCTTTCATTGCTTTTACAATGTTTGTTGCCATTGCTTCAAGGTCTCCCGAAAGATTTGCATACACAATATCCTGCCCAGCTATTGCTTCTTTCAATGGATTAAAATCTAAAACATCTCCTTCGATGATATTACACCTGGAAACATCATTACTTCTTAGTCTATTTTTATTTCTTAAAAACAACGTCAGATTGATGTCATCTTTTTTTACTAAAAGGTCAATAACGTGTTTTGCGATGTTGCCACTTGCACCGAGGATGATTACATTCTTCATTTCCTTTAAAACTTTTTTAAATAGATGTCCGGCACTATTGGGTTAGCAGCTTTGTAAAGGAAATCGAACCTAATGTCCATTTACCATTCTCTTTAGTATATACTTCAGTAACTATAAATGGATTAGTTACTTCATTCCCTCCTACTACAGCCAGTAAGCTGATGTTATTTAACAGGATGGCGGTATTACCTATTATATTCACTGAGACAGAATGGATATCTGCTTTCTTGTACCAAATGCCCCCGCTTTTAATTACATTGAGTTCCTGGGTTTTCCCCCAACTTCCTCCCATGTGAACGAAAACAGATTTTTCATTGAATAATGCATTTAAAGAATCTACACTTTTGTCTGCCATCCAAATCCATTTCTGCTTAGACAGGTTAATGATTTCCTGCTCTGCATTTCTGCTGTTCATAGTTGAATAATTTACTTGTTTATATTCTTCATCGGTTACCCTTTGTAACCATATTGTTTTCCCTTTTTGTACAGGTGTAGCCCCTATATATGCAAACTCATTTTCGGGTGTTGCACCATGCCAATGTTCAACCCCCGGAAGGCATTTTATTACGTCCCCTTTGTGAACTATTTGTACAGGTTTTCCTCTTTCCTGATAATAGCCAGTTCCCTTAGTAATAAGCAGATATTGCCCGGCAGGATGAATGTGCCAGTCCAGTTTTGCACCTGGAGCAAAAGTTGCATATGCAAGGCTGAAATTAAATATACTATCAGGCACATTCAATTCTTTAAGCCAAACAGTCCCTGTGTGATTATCAGTCTTAGATATTTCTCCTTTTGGAAAAAGACTGCTTTGATTTTGTAGTGTATCAGTTATTGTTTGAGCCCCTGCATGCGAACTGAGCAAAACCAAAAAAATAAATATTGGAACCCTTACCGTTTTAATTAATTCTTTCATTCTGATATATTTTATTATTGATAAAAAACTTGAAGTAAATAATTAAAGCCCTGTTGACTTTTCCATTGCTTCAGTATATCGGGTGCCTGTTATTTCTATCTGTGCAGAAGCATTTTCAATTTCCTGCAATTCTTCTTTCGTTAATTCAATAGAAGCAGCTCCGTTATTTTCTTCAAGGCGATGCAATTTTGTGGTACCAGGTATAGGAACAATCCATGGCTTTTGCGCCAGCACCCAGGCAAGAGCAATTTGTGCAGAAGTAGCATTTCTTTTTTCAGCAAATTGATTCAATAAATCCAACAGTGCTTTGTTGGCAACACGGGCTTCTTCGGTATATCTTGGCAGCAGGTTTCGAATATCGCCTTCACCAAACTTTATTTTCTCATCCATCTTGCCTGTTAAAAACCCTCTCCCTAACGGACTGAAAGCCACCAGCCCAATGCCGAGTTCTTCAATGGTGGGAAGAATTTCTTTTTCATGTTGTCTTGTCCAAAGAGAGTATTCACTTTGCAATGCGGCAACAGGCTGCACCGCATGTGCTTTACGTATTGTATTGGCACCAGCCTCAGACAAACCAAAGTGTTTTACTTTACCTGCAGCAATCAAATCTTTTACGGTGCCTGCCACATCTTCAATTGGCACATTCGGGTCCACACGATGCTGATAAAGTAAATCAATAACATCAACCCTCAATCTTTTCAATGAACCTTCTACAGCTTTTTTAATATTGTCAGGATGACTGTTTACACCCACCATTTTACCATCTTGTATGTCAAAGCCAAATTTTGTGGCAATAACAACTTCGTTGCGAAAAGGTGCTAACGCTTCACCCACCAGTTCTTCATTATTATAAGGCCCATATACTTCTGCTGTATCGAAAAAAGTGACACCCTGTTCTACGGCTTTCTGCATCAAAACAATCATATCTTTCTTCTCTGGAAATGGCGTGTAAGAAAAAGTCATGCCCATACAACCAAGGCCGATAGCGGAAACTTTAAGGCCAGTGTTTCCTAATTTTCGTTTTTGCATTTTCATAACTGTATATTTTAATTACACAAAAGTAAATAAATGAATGTGGCGGGGCTAACTAAAACCAAACAATGATACACGAAAATCAAATATTGCGGAATTTCAGCGGACTAAGCTGCACATGCTTTTTAAAGAAGTTGTTGAAATGCGTTGTTTCAGTAAAACCTAATGCGTAGGCAATTTCAGAAACATTCCATGGGCTGTGTTTCAACAAAATTTTTGCTTCCTGTAAAATTCGTTCGGCAATAATTTGAGAGGTGGTTTTTTCTGCGGTGTCTTTTACCGCTCTGTTTAAATGATTTACATGAACATTTAGCTGGCTGGCAAAATCAGATGCAGTACGATTTTGTGCAATACGTTAGCATTGCAAAACATAAGCATGTTTTGAATATTAGTTTCATTGTAATTCGTTTAAAAGTTATTAGTATTTCATGTCGAAGCGACCTTGAGATATTTGTACATCTTCACAGCCTACTTTTTTAAATTTGATTTCAAATTCTCCGGAAAATATATTATTGATTTTATCAAGTTTTTTCAAGTCAAAATATCCACCCGTTATTTTCACTATTGTATCAGCATTATCATAATCACATCCTGAAACATCATTTCTAAATATTGCTCCGAATTTGTTTGGATTAGGAAGCGCTATTCTTTGAGCATATTGAATAGAATCGCCAAACATTGTTAGTCTTTGGCGAACTCCATTTGAAATTATTCGGTAAGCAGCCAAATTAAACCCTCCCCCTGCAAGGGTTGCATCGTAATATAAACTCAAATTGGCAGTTCCATTATTCCCTTGCGGCTTCCAAGGTTGCCCGTTTAATAAAAAACCTAAAGTGTTTTTTCCGTCTTGTGTAGCGGCTGGCAAGCCGTTACTGTCGGGGTTGTTTTTTTTGCATTGTGCAAAACAAAAAAGGCAATAAAGAACAGTAATTCCAAGTGGCAGTTTTAATGTTTTCATGGTATAAATTTTATGATTACTATTACTTGACAAGATAAATCATTACTCTGTTGCTTTGGGTGGCTGTGTCCACCAATTATTATTTTTGTTATGTCTAATCGGATTATCTGCTTCAGTTTTATTCAATACTTTCAATTTTATATTCGGCAGCATTCATCATAATATGTTCATTTAATCTCTTCCCCATCAGCTTCAAACCTAATGGAGATAATGGAGACAGTGCAATGATTATTATGTCTTCGTGTTTAATTTTACCTATACCTGCAGAAATAAAAAACCAGCTTTTGTTTGTTTTTATCAGGCTGCCTTTGCGTATTTCAGCATGAGATAACTGAGGATCTATACCATCAAAAATTGTTTTTTGTTGCTGTGTTTCCCGCAACTGCCTGCGGATATTTTCCTGTTCTATGTGCAGCATGGCAAGGGCAGTTTCATGTTTATCACCGGCGGTACTTTTAGTTTCATTTTTTGCACTTTCATGTAAATCATTAAGTGCTTGCTGCAATTGCGCTATTTTATTATCCAATAATGCTGTAAAAGCTAAATGCACTTTTTCTTTAAAATTCATTTTATAAAAATTAAATATCTGTGTTGATCGGTTTAATCAGTTTCATCTGTGTTTCTATTCTTAATCCGTTTAATCAGTCAAATCAGTGTATCTATCTTTTTGCATAAAGCAAATATTATTTAATTTTGCCCCAATGACACAACTTTCTACGCTAAATAAATATTTTTGGAAATACAGGTGGTTGTTTTTGCTCGGTATTTTATTTGTGATCCTTACCAATTATTTTCGTATACTGGCGCCGCAGCTTACCGGATATGTAGTAAATGCGGTGGTTTCATCTATAAGCCATAACAGTACAGCGCAAACAATTAGCCGGCAGCCGCCTCATAATTACGATATCATTGTTAGTGCCATCACCACCCGTTTTGATGAAATACCGTTTAAAGAAAAAATTCTTTTCACGGGCATTATATTACTGTTGCTGGCCATCATCAGTGGTTTTTTTATGTTTTTGATGCGGCAAACAATTATTGTAATGAGCCGCCATATTGAGTTTGATCAGAAGAATGAAATATTTGCCCACTATCAAAAGTTAGATACTGCTTTTTACAAAACACACAGCACCGGCGATTTAATGAACCGGATTTCAGAAGATGTGAGCCGGGTAAGGATGTACACCGGCCCTGCAGTTATGTATTTTATAAACCTGGCGGCTATCATTGGTTTCAGCATATTTTTTATGCTGCGGTCAGATGTAAAACTTACGGTGGTAGCCCTGTGCCCTTTGCCGGTGCTGGCTTTAAGCATTTATTTTGTAAATACCATCATCAACAAAAAAAGCGAACGGATACAATCACTGCTCAGCGATTTAACTACCAACGCCCAGGAATCTTATTCCGGCATACGGGTAATAAAATCTTTTGTGCAGGAAAAAGCTATGCTGGGATTTTTTAAAACCAACAGTGAAGATTACCGCAGCAATGCACTGAGCCTTGCAAAAACAGAAGCCATTTATTTTCCCAGCATGGCTTTATTAATTGGTCTCAGCACGCTTATTACCATAATGGTGGGCGGCCTTGATGTTACCAATAATGTACCCGGTGCATCTGTTGGTAAAATTGCTGAGTTTGTGTTGTATATACAAATGCTTACGTTTCCGGTAAGTGCCATTGGATGGACGGCCAGTATGACTCAAAGAGCAGTAGCCTCACAGCGACGCATAAACGAATTTTTATTAACGGCCCCAATTATAAGAAACAAAGCAGGTGCCGTTGAAAAAATACTTGACGGAAATATCAGTTTTACCAATGTTGATTTTATTTATCCTCACACCGGTATTCATGCCGTAAAAGATTTTTCTCTGCAGATAAATAAAGGCGATAAAATTGCCATTGTAGGTAAAACGGGTTCGGGAAAATCTACCATTGCACAATTAATGCTGCGCATGTACGACGCACAAAAAGGCATACTGGCTTATGATAATATTCCTATACAAAATATCAAAACAGAAAGCCTGCGCTCCCAGTTAAGTTATGTGCCGCAGGATATTTTTTTATTCAGCGACAGCATAAAAAATAATATAAAATTTGGTAATGATCATGCTTCGTTTACCGAAATAGAACAGGCAGCAAAGCAGGCCAGTATTTACAATGAAATTGAGCGTTTTGATGAAAAATTTGAGACAATGGTGGGGGAGAGAGGCGTGACGCTTAGTGGTGGGCAGAAACAACGGATATCCATTGCAAGAGCCTTAATTAAAAAGCCACAGATAGTAATTTTTGATGATTGCCTAAGTGCTGTAGATGCCCGCACAGAAAAAGAAATTATCAGCAACCTGTACCAATATCTGCAGAAAAAAACGGCAGTAATTATTACGCACCGTATTTTCTCCCTTTTTAATTTTGATAAAATTGTGGTAATGGATGAAGGTGAAATTGCAGAACAGGGCACGCATGATGAATTGATTTTGTTAAACGGGCTTTATGCAGCAATGTATAAAAGGCAGCAGCAGAGCGATACCGGCGCAATATAATAACTCATTGGGTTCAGTATGTTTTTAAAACTGGTAATATGCTTTTTTGTAAATAGTTGTAACCCTCTCTCTTTTGTAGAAGAGGGACAGGGATGAGGTAAATAATAAAATGACCAATCTTCCGATATATTTTGTCATATCAAAAACAACTTTATCTTTGTCAAACTTAAAACGGGTATATTTTTTTATCATTTAATTAAAATAAAAGTGGCTTACGAAAACAACGACAAAAAAATGGAAAGCGTTTACAGCAAACGCATAAAAGCAGGAAAACGCAGAACTTACTTTTTTGATGTAAGGGAAACCCGTGGCAACGATTATTATCTGACCATTACTGAAAGCCGTAAGCGTTTTGATTCTGATGGTTATGACCGTCATAAAATTTTTTTATATAAAGAAGATTTTAATAAATTTTTAAAAGGCCTTACCGAAGCAGTTGATTTTGTGAAAACAGACCTGATGCCGGATTTTGATTTTGATGCTTTTAACCATGATACGCCTTATGAAGCAGAGGAAAATGGCCAGCCTGCAGAAGCAAAACCGGTGGAGGGAGAAAGCACTGCTGAAGTTGCAGAAGAAAAAAAGAAAGAAGAAACTCCTGTAACAGAAAATATTAAACCTGTAGATAACGGCAGTACCGAAGAAGTAGATAAGTGGTAAATTTTGTACCGAAACTAATTGCTAAAAAATCCTCTCAATACGGGAGGATTTTTATTTAGAATAACCTTAATGAAAATGTATTTTATTTTTTCATTTGCTTGTACCAATTTATCAAACCGTTGGTAGATGAATCATGTGAAGAAATTATATCTTCATTTTCTAGTTCCGGCAAAACTTTGCCAGCCAGTTGCTTCCCAAGCTCTACACCCCATTGATCAAAGCTGTAAATATTCCAGATAACTCCCTGCACAAAAATTTTATGTTCGTATAAAGCTGTCAACTGCCCTAAAGTATAAGGTGTTATTTTTTTTATAAGAAAAGAATTGGTGGGCCTGTTTCCTTCAAAAACCCGGTACGGATTTTCATGATCTGTTCCATTCATCAGTGCTTCTGTTTGTGCAAAAAAATTGCTGATCAGTTTTTGATGATGATCGCCAACCGGGTTATGCGTTTGTGCCGGCACAATAAAATCGCAGGGAATAATGGGTGTTCCCTGGTGTATCAATTGATAAAAAGCATGTTGCCCGTTTGTACCTGGTTCGCCCCATATAACCGGGCCGGTATCATAAGTTACTTTTTCTCCAAGCCTGTCCACATGCTTTCCGTTGCTCTCCATATTGCCCTGCTGAAAGTATGCTGCAAACCGATGCATGTATTGGTCATACGCAAGTATAGCTTCGGTTTCTGTGCCAAAAAAATTACGGTACCATATACCAACCAAAGCCATTAATACAGGAATATTTTTTTCAAAAGCAGTTTCTTTAAAATGTATATCGGCAGTGTATGCACCTTTTAATAACTGTTCAAAATTATTATAGCCAATTGTAGCAGCAATAGACAAACCAATAGCGCTCCACAAACTATACCTGCCGCCAACCCAATCCCAAAAAACAAACATATTAACGGGGTCAATACCAAATTTTTCTACGGCTTCCGTGTTAGTGCTAAGCGCTACAAAATGCTTTGCAATATCTTTTTCATTTCCGCCATTTTTTAAAAACCATTCTCTTGCAGTTTGTGCATTGGTCATGGTTTCCTGCGTAGTAAATGTTTTACTGGCAATCATAAAAATGGTTTCATCTGCAGTAACTTTTTTTAATATTTCTACAATCTGTGAGCCATCTACGTTGCTTACAAAATATGGCTGAATGCCAGGCTGCCAGTAAGGTTTCAGTGCTTCTGTAACCATTACCGGGCCTAAATCGCTGCCCCCAATACCAATATTTACAATGTATTTAATTTTTTTTCCGGTAAACCCTTTCCATTGGCCGCCATGAATTTTTTCACAGAAATCTTTCATCTGCTGTTGCACTTTTTGCACCTCCGGCATTATATCTTTTTCATTAAGTAAAACAGGCTCGCCGGAAAAATTGCGAAGCGCTGTATGCAGTACAGCACGGTCTTCTGTACCGTTTATCTTTTCGCCGCTAAACATCGCTTCTGCAGCTTCTTTTACTTTACACTCCTGTGCCAGTTGCAATAATATTTCAAGCGTATTTTCTGTTACCAGGTTTTTTGAATAATCAAATAAAATCTCCTCAAACTGTAAAGAGAAATTATTGAAACGGTTTTTATCATTAAAGAAAAGATCTTTTATATGTACATTTTCAAATAAAGATTTATGTTTTAATAATGATTGCCAGGCGGCAGTTTTTGTAGGATTTATTTTGGGAAACATATTTTTAAATATAAATTTTTAAGGAATAATTCACTTTATTTTTTACTACATTACCGCAATCAGCCCTGTAATTTTTTTTATCATTTCACTATTTATATCCAGATGGGTAACCATTCGTACCTGTGTGGGGGAGATGGGGATGCACAAAATATTGTCCCGTTTTAGTTTTTCACAAAATTCTGCAGCAGTATATAAACCCGACACTTCAAAAATGATAATATTTGTTTCTACCGGCAGCATCTTACCAATAAATTCTTTTTTTAGCAGTGCTTCTGCTATTTCCTTTGCATTATAATGATCCTCCTGCAACCGGTCTATATTATTTTGCAGTGCATAAATTCCGGCGGCAGCTAAAAAACCGGCCTGCCTCATGCCACCGCCAAAAACTTTTCGTACACGCCTGGCTTTTTTAATATAATCTCTTTTGCCTAATAATAAACTACCCACCGGGGCACCGAGCCCTTTACTTAAACAAATAGAGATGCTGTCAAACACTTCGCCGTATTGTTTTGGGGTTTCATTTTTGGCTACCAATGCATTAAATAACCTTGCTCCATCCAGGTGTAATCTTAAATTATTCTTATTGCAAACTTCTTTTATTTTTTCAAAATCTTCAAAATCATAACAACTGCCACCACCTCTGTTTGTGGTATTTTCCAGGCATACAAGCGATGTTTTGGCTTTATGTACGTCATCAGGGTTAACAGCTCCCATTACCTGCTGTGCGGTAATACGGCCACGGTCGCCTTCTATGGTTTTTACCTGGCAACCACTGTTAAAGGCAATTCCCCCACCTTCATAAATATACACATGGCTCATTTTATCGCAAATCACCTCATCTCCCGGTTCGGTATGGCATTTAATACCAATTTGATTTGTCATGGTTCCGCTGGGGCAAAATACAGCGGCTTCCATTCCAAACATATTTTTAGCAAAAGCTTCCAGTTCATTTACAGAGGGGTCTTCACCAAAAACATCATCACCCACACGGGCCTGCATTATGGCTTGCATCATTGCGGGTGAAGGCTTGGTAAATGTATCTGAGCGTAAATCTGTTATCATACCGCAAAAGTAATTAAACCCATTATTAATTTTTTATTCTTTATAACCTGTAGATTAACATTTTTTTGTTTTGGCAAAATCAATCTGAATTCTGTATTACTTTTAATAATGTTGTACACCAATTGTTCATTTTTTTTAAGTCCATTATGAAATGCAAAATTTCAGC
>JANLQE010000027.1:0-6003 GCA_031367625.1 Bacteroidota bacterium | reverse complement strand
AATGATTGATAAGAATGCCAACAGGCAACCCTTAATTCCACAGGTAATTTATTGCGATGGGTACGATGAAAAAAGTAATGTGGCCGTAGAAGTAGCTATGGTTTACAATGCAGGCTACCAGGAGCATATTTTTAGCTATGTGAACAATATTAATACCATTGAAGGGGGTACACATGTAGCCGGTTTTCGTCGCTCTATCACAAGGGTGTTTAAAAGCTATGGCGAAAAGCAGGGCATGTTTGAAAAAGCGAAGGTAGCCATTGAAGGGGATGATTTCAGGGAAGGCATCAGTGCTATTATTTCGGTAAAAGTACCCGAGCCACAGTTTGAAGGGCAAACAAAAACCAAGCTTGGCAATAGCGAAGTAATGGGAATTGTAGATACCACCCTAAGCCGTGTATTAGAAGCTTACCTGGAAGAAAACCCCAGGGATGCCAAGACCATTATACAAAAAGTAATACTGGCTGCACAGGCCAGGGCAGCAGCAAAGCGTGCCCGGGAAATGGTGCAGCGTAAAAGTGTTTTAGTAGGCGGTGGCCTGCCGGGCAAGCTGGCAGATTGTTCTGATAAAGACCCGGCCAGGTGTGAGTTGTTTTTGGTGGAAGGAGATTCAGCCGGTGGTACTGCCAAGCAGGGACGGGACAGGAGCTATCAGGCCATTTTACCTTTGCGTGGTAAGATACTCAACGTAGAAAAAGCCATGGAGCATAAGATTTATGATAACGAAGAGATACGTAATATGTTTACCGCCCTTGGGGTAAAAATCGGCACATTGGAAGATGCTAAAGCCCTGGATATATCTAAGCTCCGGTATCATAAACTCATTATCATGACGGATGCTGATGTGGATGGAAGCCATATTGCCACTTTGATTTTGACCTTTATTTTCCGTTATATGAAAGAACTGGTAGAGCAGGGGAATGTATATATAGCTCAGCCTCCTTTATACCTTGTAAAAAAAGGAAAGGATCAGGAATATGCCTGGACCGATGAAGAACGCAAGGCACTGATTGCATTATACGGGCAAGGCAAAGACGAAAGCGTAAATACACAGCGGTACAAAGGTTTGGGAGAGATGAATGCAGAACAGTTATGGGAAACAACCATGAACCCTGCTACCCGTACTTTAAAGCAGGTAAGCATTGAAAGCGCTGCCGAAGCAGACCGGGTATTTAGTATGCTCATGGGTGATGAAGTGCCACCAAGAAGGGAATTTATTGAAAGCCATGCCAAATACGCAAAAATTGATGTGTAGCCCAAAATTGACTTTTTATAGCTAATTTTTGGCAAAACCAATATTTTTAGTAGCTTGTAGCTTGAAGTTCAAAAAAGGAACCCATATTTACTAACAATAAATTCTATTAAAATGTCAAACATGTTAACAGCTTATTGCATGAAAACAAAGGAAAAAAACGTTCCAATGCACGATGCAGTAATAACCAAAACCTCCCGTGGTGGCTATATGGCACAAGGCAACGACGGTAAAGGAAATAAAATGACTACTATGCTGGCAGAAGCTAAAGCATTGCAAGCTGTTAAAGATGGCGTTGCAAAAAAAGCCTGGTAGTATTACGAGGTTAAACTAATTATGTAAAAAAGCTGTTCGCTACAGGCGGATGGCTTTTTTATTGCCCGTCTTTTACTGAATTCAGCATTCTACTGAGAAAGCGAAATAAGGCACTCATATCTTTCACCTCTTCCACCACCAAAATACCATTTTTCCCTATCTGTTTTAACTTGCCTTTATTAGTGCCTGTTTGCAAAAACTGTAAAACTCCCTTAAATGTTTCACTTTGAAAATAAGGGGAGTCTGGATTACTCACGAAAAAGCATTTAAGCGTTTCATTTTTTAAAAACATTTTTTCAAAACCAAGTTCCACTGCAATTTTTCTACAGCGTACTGTTGTAAATAAATCTTCTACTGTGGCAGGTACTGGCCCAAACCGGTCAATCATTTCTGCATGAAAATCTTCCAGCTCTTTTTCTGTTTGGCAATTATCCAGCCTGCTGTAAAGGCTTAGCCTTTCTGTAATACTTTCTACATAATCATCCGGAATTAAAATCTCCAGATCAGTATCAATACTACAGTCTTTTACAAAATCATCCTGCTTTTGTATCTCTTCTTTAAATAAATCTTTAAATTCATTTCTTTTTAATTCATGTATCGCTTCATCTAAAATTTTCTGGTACATTTCAAAACCAATTTCTGCAATAAAACCACTTTGCTCGCCACCAAGCATATTACCTGCACCACGGATATCAAGGTCTCTCATAGCTATCTGGAAGCCACTGCCCAGGTCGCTGTATTGCTCTAAAGTACTTAATCTTTTTCTGCTATCCGGTGGCAGTGTGCTCATGGGTGGAGCCAGCAAATAACAGAATGCTTTTTTATTACTTCGGCCTACACGCCCACGCAATTGGTGCAGGTCGCTTAGCCCGAACTGGTGTGCGTTGTTTACAATGATGGTATTTACATTCGGAATATCTACCCCGCTTTCTACAATATTGGTACACACCAGCACATCATATTTTTTATCCATAAAATCTAAAATGGTATCTTCCAATTGGTCGCCATCCATCTGGCCATGAGCATAAGCTATGCTTACGTCCGGGCAAAGGCCCTGTATCAATCCTTTCATTTCTGCCAGGCCTTTTACCCTGTTGTGAATGAAAAACACCTGACCGCCTCTTTCCGTTTCGTAATAAATAATATCCCGGATAGCGTCTTCATTAAAAACCATCACTTCTGTTTGTATTGGTTGCCGGTTGGGTGGCGGTGTATTAATGATGCTTAAATCCCTTGCACCCATCAAACTGAACTGAAGTGTTCTTGGGATGGGCGTTGCCGTTAGTGTAAGGGAATCTACGGTAGTGCGTAACTGTTTTAATTTTTCTTTTGCCGATACGCCAAATTTTTGTTCTTCATCAATTATCATTACACCCAGGTCTTTAAACTTTACCTCTTTACCAAGCAGGGCATGTGTGCCGATGATAATATCTATTTTACCTTCTTCTAATTTTTTAAAAGTTTCTTTTTTTTCTTTTGATGTTTTAAAGCGGTTTATAAAATCAACCGTTACCGGAAAATCTTTCAGCCTGTCACCAAATGTTTTAAAATGCTGGTAAGCCAGGATAGTTGTTGGCACCAAAACTGCTGCCTGCTTGCCATCGCAGCAACTTTTAAATGCAGCCCTGATGGCTATCTCCGTTTTACCAAAACCCACATCACCACAAACCAGCCTGTCCATCGGAGCCGGTTTTTCCATATCTCTTTTTACATCTTCACTTGCTTTGGCCTGGTCTGGCGTGTCTTCATAAATAAAACTTGCTTCCAGTTCGGTCTGCATATAATTATTCGGGCTATGGGCAAAGCCCAACAGGCTTTTACGCTGTGCATATAATTTTATAAGGTCTGTGGCAATATCTTTTACCTGCTTTTTTGTTTTTTCTTTCAGCCTGGCCCATACATCACTGCCCAGCTTATTCATTTTAGGAATGCTGCCTTCTTTACCACTGTATTTACTTATTTTATGCAGCGATGAAATATTTACATACAGCAGATCCCCATCTTTATATTGTATTCTAACGGCTTCCTGTAAACGCCCGTTGGCTTCTATTTTCTGCAGCCCGCTATATACACCAACGCCATGATCAATATGGCTTACATAATCGCCGGGCTGAAGTTCCCTCAGCGTTTTAAGTGTTAGCGCTTTGTTTTTGCTGAAAGCCTGTTTTACTTTGTATTTATGATACCGTTGAAATACCTGATGATCGGTATAACAGATCAGCTTGAGGTCATCATCAATAAAACCTTCATGAATAGATACCGGAATTGGTGTAACCTGTATTTCGGCTTTTAGATCTGTAAAAATAGTATGCAGCCTTTCTAACTGTTTTGGATTTTCTGCAAAGATGAAAATATTATATTCTCTGCTTTCATATTCCTGCAGATTTTTAATGAGCAGATTAAACTGGCGGTTAAAGGCGGGTTGTTCTTTGGTTTGAAAAGATAAAGTTTCTTGTTTCCCGCTTCCCGATGATGGGTTTTTATTAATTGAAAAGTATGGCTTATTTCCGATTTCGATAATATGCTTTTGTAATATTTCCCTTTCAATAATTGCTGCACTTACAAAATCATTTTCGTCTAATTCTTTTTTTTCATGTATCTCATCAAGGCTTTCTGCCAGGGTAGATTGTTTGGAAACTGGCAACTGCAGCCGGAAAGTTTCAACTGCAATCAGTAGATTTTCTTCCTCCTGTTCTATCTTCTCTTTAATAAAATTCCAATCTTGCGTCCATACCACAGTATTTTCTGGTAAAAACTTCAGTAACGAAACTTTTTCGCCACTTTCAATCCCGATAGCTTTCGGGAGCTTTTCTACATTGGGGATTATATTTACCTGCAGCAATTTCCTTTCACTCAATTGCGTTTCAGGATCAAATATGCGGATGCTGTCCACGTCGTTTCCAAACAGTTCTATACGGTAAGGCTTTTCATTTCCGAAAGAATAAATATCCAGAATACCGCCACGTATAGCAAACTGGCCGGGCTCATATACAAAATCAGTTCTTACAAAACCATATTGTACAAATCTTTCCAGTATGCCGTTTACATCCAGCGTTTCAGCCTGTTTTATGCTGATGATATTTGCAGAAAGTGTTTTAGACAAAACTACTTTTTCAAACAGTGCTTCAGGATGGGTAATGATAATTTTTTTGGCTCCGCCGCCAGCAATTTTAGTGAGCGCTTCTATGCGGAGCATTACATGACTGCTATTTAATAATTGATAATTTTTTTTATTCTTAAATGAAGAGGGGAAATAAAATACATCTAAAGCACCGGAAATATTTTCGAAAGTATTGTGGAAATATGCCGCTTCTTCCGCATCTCTTAATATTACCAAATGATTTAATTGTGAAGCGGCAGGATGAGTATAAACGGCTGCCAGAACAAATTGTGAAGCACTTCCATGCAGGCCTTTCAGATGCAAATGCTGTGGTTCAGACCCCGACTGTGCCGGAAGAGGCAAAGTAATCCTGTCCGCTATTTGAAAACAGCGGGGATCATTTTTGTAATAATTCAACAACACATCAAGATTCATGCGGGCAGCAAAGATAAGAATGATGTGCCGGTTTGCTATAAAGGCTATTTTCTAATTGGATACTTTTCTGTAAAAAGAGTTGCTTTAATCAGTACATTAATCATCATT
Organism: Bacteroidota bacterium; assembly: GCA_031367625.1. Lineage (GTDB taxonomy): Bacteria > Bacteroidota > Bacteroidia > Chitinophagales > Chitinophagaceae > Ferruginibacter. The sequence goes on along the minus strand of JANLQE010000027.1, from coordinate 793 downwards.
ATATCCGCACATTTAATTAATATCACATTTCTTAGTATATTTCCCAAAAATTATTTCTTATGGCAGTAGAACCATGGCGTATTGGTAAGGTTATAAAAATTGAACAGCAAACAGAAGCTACCCGCCGTTTTTTTATACAGGTTCCGGAGCTGGAAGTATTTAATTTTAAACCCGGCCAGTTTGTAACGCTGGATTTGCCCATTCACGAAAAGCCTAACAAACGCTGGCGCAGTTATTCTATAGCAAGCTGGCCCGATGGTACCAATGTGTTTGAACTCTGTATAGTGCAGCTTGATAATGGTGCCGGCACGCATTATCTTTTCAATGAAATAAAAGAAGGATCGGAAATTACTTTGCGTGGGCCGGTTGGCGTTTTTACTTTGCCTGAAAATATTGAAAAGGAAATTTTTCTTATCTGCACCGGTACAGGCATAGCACCATTCAGAAGTATGGCGCATCACATCATTAATCATAATATTTCACATCAGAAAATACACCTCATTTTTGGATGCCGGAAATTTGGCGATGCATTATATGCAGAGGAATTAAAAAATCTCATGCGGCTTGATGCAGATTTTCATTTATATACTGCATATTCCAGGGAAGAGCCAGGTAATTATGACCACATTGTACGCATAGGATATGTGCACCAGGTGTATGAAGACATCTGTAGAAAAAACATGACCGATGATCCTGAAAATGATGGCCGGAAAATAGTAAAGCCCGCTCTCTTTTATTTGTGTGGATGGAAGAATATGATTGATGAGGCAAAGCTGCGCATACAGAATTTGGG
>JANLQE010000018.1:0-3392 GCA_031367625.1 Bacteroidota bacterium | reverse complement strand
CAACCTTGACCCTAAAAAAGCAAAAGACTTTGGCGTACCTGGCGGTGTGGTGGTAAAAAGGATAAGTGATGGCGGCGTATTAGGCCAGCAAACCAGGATGAAAGACAGCTTTATTATTTTAAAAGTAAATGATAAAAACGTCGCAAATGTTGCAGCATTAAGAGAAGCCATGGCAAGCAGCAGGGATATTACCATTAGTGGTTTTTACCCCGGCTACGAAGGCATGTACGACTACCAGCTTTCTTTAGATAATGAAAAAAATTAAGATACCTGATTCATTAAAAAGCCCACAGGTTTTTTGTGGGCTTTTTTTATTTACTTTTTTCACGCTGAGGGGCAGAGCAAGCAGAGAAGAAAAAATTAAAAATCCGCTCTTATCCGCCTAATTAGTTTCATCTGTGTATCTATTTTTCACGCTGACGGCGCTGAGAAGAAAAATTAAAAATCAGTGCTTATCCGCCTAACCAGTTTCATCTGTGTATCTATTTTTCACGCTGAGAGGCAGAGTACGCAGAGAAGAAAAAATAAAAAATCCGTTCTTATCCCATCAACAAGTTTCATCCGGTGTATCTGTCCATCATTTTTCGTAAATTTCATACGCCCATGGTTGTAAATCAAAACTGGTTTTGCAGGTTAGGTTTGCTACTGCCTCTTCGCCAAAAGCTTTTTTATAATTTCCCTTTAGCATATTTTCCTGTGTAGTAAATTGTACTTTTTCTTTACTTAAATTTAAAAGCACCAGCACTTCTTTATCATTACGCTTTCTTAAAAAAGCCAAAATATTATTTTGATGATCTGTATGCAGTAAAAAAGTTTTTACGCTGCTGTCCCCGCCTCTTAAAGCAGCATTATTTTTTCTGAGATCAGTTAGTGTTTTATAAAAATCTGCCAACAGGTATTTACCGTTCCATTCAATCACATCCTTCTCAAAAAACTTCAGCCTTTTCATATTTGGCAGTTCCTGGCCGCTGTAAATTAATGGTATGCCATCCCAGGTAAAGCTAAACACAGCAAGAATTTTGGCCATATCGCCATACTTTTCATACTCGGTTCCGTTCCAGCTATTTTCATCGTGGTTTGTAGTAAACCATAATTTCATTTTATTATTTCCCCCGGCAGTGTTATACCGCTCAAGAATATTTCTTAAACTATCCAGATCAATTTTTTCTTTATAATATTCTTCTGTTTTATGCATCCATGTCCAACTGTAGCTGGCATCAAAAACCTGCATGTATTCCGGTTTTTCCAGGGCATCAAATTCGCCGAGCCAAAAAAGTTTTTTTGTTTTCTCCAGTTCCGTTCTTGCTTCCTGCCAAAAATTAAGTTCTACCCAAAAAGCAAGGTCACAACGGTAGCCATCAATACCAGTTTCTTTTACCCAATAAGCCATCGCATCAATCATGGCTTTTCTCAAAGCCGGGTTACCGTAATCCAGTTCAATAATATCATCCATGCCGCTGGCGGTATGAAAATTTCCAGTACTGTCTTTTTTATAATATTCAGGATGTTCTTTTGTCCACCGGTGATCCCAGCCGGTATGGTTTGCCACCCAATCTATAATTACTTTAAAACCCAGCTCATGCGCCTGTTTTACCAGGCTTTTAAAATCATCCAGTGTGCCAAATTCCGGATTGATAGCGGTATAATCGCTGGTGGCATAGGGACTGCCCAGGCTGCCTTTTTTATGCTGTTGGGCTATCGGTGTAATGGGCATAAACCACAATGTTTCTACCCCCATTTGCTTAAGCCTTGGCAGTTCTTTTGCAAAAGCATTGAAGCTGCCTTGCTGCGTGTATTGCCGCAGGTTTACTTCATACACGTTTGTATTATGCGCCCATTCTACGGGCTTAAAATTGGTTTGTTCCATTGGTTGAATATCTGCTTTTTTTTGTCGAGTTGATTGATTGCATCCAAATAAAAAAGTAGTACAAATAATTATATACACCTGCTGCATCTATAGTATTTTTATTAATTCAAATGTATGAAGCTATACTTTAAAATAGCAATTAACCATAAAAACCATATTGCAACCTTGTACCTTTGCAATTGTTATACTTACGATGAAGCAGTTTACAATTCCCTTTACATACCGCAGCCCGTTAATTTCGGCTATTAAAAATTACCGCAAACAGCAGGATAGAATGAAAAAAGATTTTAGCCCTACCCTGCTCAATTTTGGGGCTGTACAGATTTACCTGGCCCGGCATTTTGGTTTTTGTTATGGCGTAGAAAATGCCATTGAAATAGCTTTTAAAACCATTGATGAAAACCCCGGCAAGCGGATTTTTTTATTAAGTGAAATGATACACAACCCACAGGTAAATGCAGACCTTTTAAACCGGGGTGTACAATTTTTACAGGATACGCATGGCAATAAATTAATTTCATTTGATACACTTACAAAAGATGATGTTGTAATTATTCCGGCCTTTGGCACCACCCTGGACATCGAAAAAAAATTAACAGCTATTGGTATTGCCACCGAAAAATATAATACCACCTGCCCATTTGTAGAAAAAGTATGGAACCGCAGCGAACAGATAGCCGAAAAAAATTATACCGTAGTGGTTCATGGCAAGCCCACGCATGAAGAAACAAGGGCTACGTTTTCTCATGCGGCAGCGGGTACAGCCACCGTAGTTGTAAATGACATGAATGAAGCCATTGAACTGAGTAAATATATTACTGGAGAAAAACCTGCTGCACAATTTTACAGCGAATTTGCCGGAAGGTATTCTGATAATTTTAATGCGGAAGAAGATCTGCACCGCATTGGCGTGGTAAACCAAACTACCATGCTGGCAAGCGATACGCAGGCCATAGCTGATTTTTTAAAGCAGGTAATGATTAATAAATATCATCTTACTGAAACCAATACAGAAGAAAGGTTTGCCGATACAAAAGATACATTATGCTATGCTACCAACGATAATCAATCGGCGGTGTATGGGCTTATCAGCCAGCAGGCTGACCTTGCCATTGTAGTGGGTGGATACAACAGCAGCAACACTTCTCACCTGGTAGAATTATGTGAAGAAAAACTACCCTCTTATTTTATAAATAATGCGGATAAAATTATTTCTAAAAATGAAATACTTCATTTTGACCTGCACTTAAAAAAAGAAATTTCTACCCTTAATTTTTTACCGGAAAAACAACCCGTAAAAATTTTAATTACCAGTGGTGCAAGTTGCCCTGATGCTTTGGTGGAAAAGCTTATAGAAAAAATTGCCTCGTTTTATGAAAGCAATATTACCTTAGAAAATCTTCTGCACCGCTTTAATTGATTGTTTGCCGGAAAAGGGTGAAGCAATATCAATTACAAAAAAATATAACTCCTCCCCGGCTTCCCGGCAACAAAATAAATGCGGCTTGATGCTACAATACTTTTG
>JANLQE010000391.1:0-8744 GCA_031367625.1 Bacteroidota bacterium | reverse complement strand
GGTTCTATATGAAATATCTTCCAATTTCGCTATAATCTTCGAGTTCCTTCTCCTTTGGAGAAGGGTTGGGATGAGGTTAACAAAAATGTTTTTCACGAAAAAATTTTCAATATTATCAGTCTAAACCAAATTGCGGATAGTCATCAAATTTATTCCTTATCTGTATTTATTCCTTTTTTTTTATTACTAACGGTTCTCTAATCAAACTTTTTAAAAGCACTATTACTTCTTACTTTTGTTCACTTTCTGGCAAAAAATAAAAATATTTAATGAGCAAAGAACTTACAACAAGAGCAGCAGATTATTCGCAGTGGTACAACGACCTGGTGATTAAAGGCGGACTGGCAGATTACAGTGCTGTAAGGGGTTGCATGGTAATTAAACCCTACGGCTATGCGCTGTGGGAAAACATGCAGGCACAGCTAGACAAAATGTTTAAAGATACCGGCCATGTAAATGCCTACTTTCCTTTGTTTGTACCCAAAAGTTTATTTGAGGCAGAAGAAAAAAATGCAGAAGGCTTTGCAAAAGAGTGCGCTATTGTAACGCATTACCGCCTTAAGAGCGACCCGGATAATAAAGGAAAATTGATGGTGGACCCTGATGCAAAATTAGAAGAAGAACTAATAATCCGCCCCACCAGCGAAGCTATTATCTGGCATACGTATAAAGGCTGGATACAGAGCTACCGTGATCTGCCATTGCTGATAAACCAATGGGCAAATGTGGTGCGTTGGGAAATGCGTACCCGTTTATTTTTGCGCACTGCAGAGTTTCTTTGGCAGGAAGGGCATACTGCACATGCTACCAAACAGGAAGCCATAGACGAAACGCTGACCATACTGGATGTGTATGCAAGCTTTGTAGAAGATTGGATGGCAGTACCGGTAATTAAAGGAGTAAAAACTGCAAACGAACGTTTTGCGGGTGCAGAAGAAACGTATTGCATAGAAGCATTGATGCAGGATGGTAAAGCCTTACAGGCGGGCACCAGCCATTTTCTGGGACAAAATTTTGCCAAAGCCTTTGATGTAAAATTCAGCGATAAAGAAAATAAATTAGATTATGTGTGGGCCAGCAGTTGGGGCGTAAGTACCCGGTTAATTGGTGCATTAATTATGGCGCACTCAGATGATCAGGGTTTGATAATGCCGCCAAAAATTGCGCCGTTGCAGGTAGTGATTGTGCCGATTTATAAAGGCGGTGAAAGTAAACCGGTGATAGATGCAAAAGCAAAAGAAATTGTGGATAGCCTGAAAGTATTGGGCATCCGGGTAAAATATGATGATAATGATAATGCAAGGCCGGGCTGGAAATTTGCGGAGCATGAACTGAAAGGTGTTCCAATCCGTATAGCCATGGGCCTGCGTGATATGGAAAATAATGTAGTGGAACTTGCAAGAAGAGATACCAAAGAAAAGAAACCAGTTTCATTGGATGGCCTGGCTGATTATGTAAAAAATCTGTTAGAAGAAATTCAGCAGAATATTTACAACAGGGCTCTGGCTTTTCGTACAGAAAAAACAACAGAAGCAAATACCTGGGATGAATTTATAAAATTGCTGGATGAAAAAACAGGTTTTATTTCAGCACACTGGGATGGCACACCGGAAACCGAAGAAAAAATAAAACAGGAAACCAAAGCAACTATCCGCTGTATTCCATTAAATAATAAAATGGAAGAAGGTAAGTGTATTTTGACCGGAAACCCAAGCACACAAAGGGTTTTATTTGCAAGGGCTTACTAGATTTTTGATTTGTGATGTATGATTTATGATATAGAAAAGCCCGGGCTTGAAATCAAACAGCATAAATTCTGCTTTTTTGTTTATCATTACAAATAATCTAATAAATTACAAATCATATATCACAAATCAAAAATTTTGACAAAATGGAGCATAATGAAAATTTATTAAACAACGATCTGCAGATTGATGGTACGGCTTATACGCATTTAAAAGAAACTGCCATGTGGGCAAAGTTTTTAGGAATTGTGGGCTTTGTTTTATCTGCCTTGCTGGTGATAGTGGCCATTTTTGCCGGCACATTTATGGCTAAGATTATGCAATCGAGCCCATATAATACTACAGCCAGTACTTCCATGGGAGCAGGATTTCTTACCATTTTATATTTAATCATTGCTGGTATTTCTTTTTTTATGTCACTCTTGGTTTACAGGTTTGGCACCCGTACCAAAAATGCCTTGCTTACTACTGACCAGGCAAGTTTAAATGCAGGGCTTGGTAGTTTAAAAATCATGTTTAGGGTGTATGGTATCATCATGGTTATTTACCTGGGCGTTGTTGCGCTTGCATTGATAGGAGGTATTGCAGCGGCAGCTTTTATGAAATAAAATATCAGCAGGTTATAACGGAGATTGTCTTAAAATACTATTATTTAAATATTTTCGAATAACTGCAAAGCAGGCAGAGGAAGATAATTAATTATTTTATTCTCTTCGATCTCTACTCCTCAGCGTGAACATTCTTCTAACAGAGTACAAAGTAGTAGAATAATTAATTATTTTATTCTCTTCGATCTCTGCCCCTCAGCGTGAAACATTCTTCTAACACAGCCTCTTTTTTTTATTCTTTTGTGGCGAGGTAATTATAATCTTCCAGCAATTTTTCCAGAAAATCAACAGGGGATAAACTGGATTCAATCTTCAGTACTTCTTTAATTTTATATTCTACCCTGGTACTTACTTCGTGATTGTTTCTTTTTCTGTCTTGTGTAAGCACCGATTTAATGGTATTAATATCGTTATCGGATAAACGCATTACTTCCGGAAAGCTAACCTTGTAATTGCTGTCATTTACTTCCATAAATACCGTGTCATTCACACTCATATTTGTTTTTGTATCTACCAGCACTGTGCCCGCTGCAATGTCGCCAAGCCGTTGGCTTTTTCGGGAAACAGCAATGATGATAATAACACCAATACCCAAAAAACCGGTAATGATAATATAAACCATCAGGCTGGCAGCCGAAAAAAATATATAGCCAAACAAAAACGGCCATTCAAAAAACTTGGTTATCCATCTTAAAATATACTGGCCCAAAGTTGGTTCGCCGCCATCTAAACTTATTACCCTTACAGCCATTAATTTTTTACCAATTGTTTGCCCATTCATCAAAAGTTCTGTAAGTAAAGAATAGAGCAGCATGGGTAAAGAGATAAGCAGGATATCAACGCCCATATTATCTTTTAGCGATATACCCATGCCGGCATATAAAAGATATTTAATGCTGAAAAGGTAAATAACTAAAAGAAAAAAATCTATGATATAGGCAAAAAGCCTTTTATGAAACGGTGCAATTTCAAATTCAAGGTCAATATTAAAAACAGTATCAATTTGTATGATAGCCATGGTTACTGCAATTTACTGCCTGCATGGCAAGTAAGCGCAAAAAGCATATTTTTTTATTATGCAAAAAATCATCAAATTGTAAAGTATAAGGCGGTTATTTTAAAAACTGTTTTGATCACCAGGCAATTTTGCACATTTGCATATTTGCTGACTGGCATATTTGTATTGTATGAGGGAAGCAATGTTTATAAAAAAAAATGTAGAAAAATGGAATGCTTATCAGCATGAAGCAGCTACAGACCCCGACGAAACTGCCGAACGGTTTGTTACTTTAATTGATGATCTGTCTTACGCCAAAACTTTTTATCCAAAAAGTAAAGTAACCCGCTGGATAAACGGCCTGGCAGCATCCATCTACCAGAATATTTATCAAAATAAAAAAGAAAAGTACAGCCGCATTTTTACTTTTTGGAAATATGAACTGCCGCTGATCTTTAAAAAACATCACCGCACTTTTTTATTTACCACCGCTATTTTTATCCTGTTTGTTTGCATTGGCGTTTTTTCATCAATACATAATCCTGATTTTGTACGTGGTGTAATGGGCGATGATTATGTATCTATGACGGAAGATAATATTGCCAAGGGAGATCCCTTTGGTGTATATAAAGATGAAAACCCTTTCAGTATGTTTATCCGGATAGGATTCAATAATATTAAAGTGGCTTTTTTTACTTTCATCGGGGGCTTTACGTTAGGATTTGTTACGCTGCGCCTGCTGTGGAGTACGGGTATGATGCTGGGTAGTTTTCAATATATGTTTTTTTCAAACGGGCTGGGCATAAAGTCTGTTTTAGTAATATGGATACATGGCACAATAGAAATTTCTTCCATCATCATTGCAGGCACTGCCGGGTTTATGCTGGCCAATGGTATTTTATTTCCCGGCACATTTACAAGATTGGAATCTTTTAAAAAAGGGATTAAAGATGCAGCCAAAGTGCTGATAAGCCTTATACCTTTTTTTATTATTGCTGCTTTTTTAGAAAGCTATATCACCCATTTAATGAGCGAGACTTACAACCGTAATGCTAATGCGGGCATGCCGGTATGGCTAAGTGTTATTATTTTGGGAGGGTCTCTTTTTTTAATAATCTGGTATTTTGTTATTTGGCCTGTAAAGCTTTACAGGCGGGGATTTTTCATTAAAAAAGATGGCATAGTCAGCCGGCTGAATGATGAAAATAAATAAGTACCTCATATTATTTTTATGGCTTTGCAGCAGCGCATTAAAAATTGCTGCACAGCAAAAACAATTTGACTTTAAAGATTCGTTAATGCTGGACAGGGAGAAAAAAAAATCAGCCGATACTGTATTTGAAAATAATATTTTGGGTGATACACTGATTGATATTCACGCCATCAGCATCAGCAGGGATACATTAATTTCCTGGAAAAATAAAAAAGAATTTGCCTATCAAAAAAATTTAGACACCCTTTTAAGAAATCTGAAAAATAAATTTTCAAATACCGGCGATAAAAAAAATATTGTAAAAACAATTTCTTTTTTCGACAGATTATTTAATGCGTCTTTTTTAAAAGGGTTTCTCTGGCTACTGGCTGCTTTGTTTACCGGCTTTATTTTATATAACCTGTTTTTAAGCGAAGGAACATTTAAAAAGAATGTTAAAGATAAAAATACAACAGATCAGGTAAGTGAAGAGGACTTTTTTTTAAACCAGGATTATGATGCACTGCTGCATCAGGCTTATAAGCTGCAGGATTTCCGGCTGGCAACACGCTATCTTTTTTTAAAAACTTTACAGCGGCTGAACAATAAATCCCTGATAGATTATGCGGCAGACAAAACAAACAGTAAATATGCAAACGAAATACCGGCGCATAAACGAAACGAATTTGCATCTTTAGTAATGAATTACGAATATGTATGGTATGGCAATATCAGCATAAGCAGAGAATTATTTGATAAAATAGAAATAAGGTTTTCATCTTTCTTAAATAAAATATAAGCAGCCGTTGTTAAAATATTTTTTGTATATCATTATTGGTTTACCATTGCTGGCAGGCTATGGCTGCAAAAAAAAAGATGCACTGCCCGATCTTAGGGAAAACTACAACTATAAAGACACACGGCCATTCGGCGGTTATGTGGCTTACCATATTCTGGTAAATAGTTTTGCTGACAATTGGCTTGTAATAAAAGACGAGCCGTTTGCCAGCACTGCCAAATGGCAGAAGGACGATTCTTCTTCATTATATATCTCTATCAGCAAAAAATTTTATGTAGATGAAAGCGATGCAAATGCCTTGATGGATTTTGTTTACAAAGGCAATACTGTTTTTATAGCCGCATCAGAAATTGATACGGTATTACTTTCTAAACTTTACTGCAGGCAGGAGAATTTTGACTGGATGTTCTACATGATACCATCCATTTATACCAATGCATCTGTAAGGATTGTAAAAGGCCTTACCACCGAAAAAAACCATCTGCTCCAATATTTTTACCTGCCTTTTACAAATTATTTTTCTGAAATAAATGCTACTTATGGCCGCAAAGTTGGCTACAACCAAAATGATCAGCCAAACTGCATAGTATTTTTTTGGGGCAAAGGAAAAATGTATCTGCATTGCGACCCAAGGGCACTAAGCAATTATTTTTTATTAAAAGATAATAACTATCAATATTTTACACAGCTTTTACAGTTAATGCCAGAGAAACCCGAGCATGTTTACTGGGATAATTATTACAACAAAAAGAATTACAAATCCGGCAATGGATCATTTTCCACCCTCAGCGCAATATTTAAATACCCGCCGCTTAAATGGGCATTCTGGATTTCGCTGCTGCTGCTGCTATTATACATTCTCTTTAATGGAAAGCGCAGGCAGCGCATCGTGCCGGTAATAAAGCCTGTGCAAAATTCTTCTGTGGCATTTGCAGAAGCCATTGCAGGCCTGTACCTTAAAGAAAAAAATAATAAAACTATTGCCGGTAAAATGATCACTTACTTTAATGAGTATATCCGTAGCCGTTATTTTTTAAATACGAATATAATTAACAGCGATTTTTTAACAGCCCTCAGCAGAAAAAGTGGGGTGGCTTTTGATAAAACAGAAACACTGTACCGTACCATGCAGCAGGTGGCAGGCAGCATGGAGATAGATGATTTTATACTTTTAAACCTGAACGAACAAATTCAACAATTTTATAAAAATAGAAACTGATGGAAGAAAATATTTTTGAAGAGAGTACTCCCGTAGCCGAATTAAACAGTAAGCTGAATGAAATACGTGCAGAAATAGCAAAAGTAATTGTGGGGCAAAAGCAAGTGATAGACCTGTTGATGATAGGATTATTATGTGACGGGCACTTGCTGCTGGAAGGTGTACCGGGTGTTGCAAAAACCCTGGCTGCAAAACTGTTGGCAAAAATTATTGATGTAAATTTTTCACGCCTGCAGTTTACGCCAGACCTCATGCCCGGCGATGTTATCGGCACTTCTGTTTTTAATCCTAAAGAAGGAGCATTTTATTTTAAGCCCGGCCCTGTTTTCAGCAATATTGTTTTAATAGATGAAATAAACCGCTCGCCTGCAAAAACACAATCTGCTTTGTTTGAAGTAATGGAAGAGCGGCAGGTAACCGTAGATGGCTTTACCCGTCCCATGCAATATCCTTTTATTGTGTTGGCTACCCAAAACCCGATAGAACAGGAAGGTACTTACCGCCTGCCCGAAGCGCAGTTAGACAGGTTTTTATTTAAAATAGAAATAGATTATCCAACACTGCAGGAAGAGATTTTAATACTTACTAACCAGCAGGGTAAAACGCAGAGCGAATTACTGCAGGATGTAAATAAAATTTTATCCCCGGCAGAAGTAAAGCACTACAGGAATATAGTGCAGCAGGTAAAAATAGAACCGAAACTGGTGGAGTATATTGCCAGCATTGTAAACGAAACAAGAAATAACCCATCATTGTATTTAGGGGCATCTACAAGAGCATCACTTGCTTTGCTTAAAAGCTGTAAAGCTGCTGCAGCATTGAAAGGCAGGGATTTTGTAATACCAGAAGATATTATTGAAATGGCGGCTCCCGTATTAAGGCACCGCATTATGCTTACTCCCGAAAAAGAAATGGAAGGCATAAGGCCGGATGATTTAATTGATAGCATTTTGAAAGTGCTGGAAGTGCCGAGGTAGGAAACGTCACTGGTCATTAGTCAATGATATAAGTTGCTTATCCCTAATTAAAGGTGCTAAGCTCCCCTCTCTTTTGGAGAGGGGTTGGGGGTGAGGTCAGACACTAAAACAATAAGATAATTTTAAAAAGATAAACTTTTACTTGAATTTGTTTAAAAAATATATCGGCGATTTATTTGTAACGCTGCGGTTTTACATAGTGGCAGGCGTATGTATAATTATTTTTATTTTATCCTTTTTTTTGCCGCTGCTTTTTCCTTTGGCAAAAATAATTTTTGTAGCTTTTTTATTGCTGGTTGCCGCTGATTACTTTTTTCTTTTTATAGCAGGCAAAAAGCCCGTTGCAGAACGCCTGGTAAGCGACCGGCTAAGCAACGGTGATAGTAATACCATTGTTTTAAGTGTAACAAATAACAGCTCATATTTTGCAGCTATGAAAATAATTGATGAACTGCCTTTTCAGTTTCAGGAACGTAATTTTTCTATACAAAAACATTTTTTACCCCGGCAGCAGTTAAAAGTTTCCTACACCGTAAAGCCTGCCGAACGTGGCAGCTATTTCTTTGGTAACATACTGCTGTATGTGCAAAGCCGCCAGGGGCTTGTGGTCAGGCGGCATGTGATATCTGCCCAGGAAACGGTAAGTGTTTATCCCTCTTTTATAAACCTGCGCAATTACCAGTTAATATCGCAGGCCACTATCCAGGGCACTGGAAATAAACGCATGAGAAAAATTGGGCAGAGCATGGAGTTTGAACAGATAAAAGATTATGTAAACGGAGATGATATCCGCACCATCAACTGGAAAGCTACAGCACGTAAAGGGACGCTGATGGTAAACAATTATGTAGATGAAAAATCGCAGCAGGTGTATTGTATTATTGATAAAGGAAGATTAATGAAAATGCCTTTTGAAGGCCTCAGCCTGCTGGATTATGCCATCAACAGCACGTTGGCGCTTAGCAATGTTTGTTTACAAAAGCAGGATAAAATAGGGCTGATAAGTTTTTCAAATAAAATGGGTGCTGTTATAGCCGCCGACAGAAAACCCATACAACGGGAAAATATTCTACAGGCTTTATACAAAGAAAAAACGGCTTACCTGGAGAGCGATTTTGAAATGCTTTACCTGCAGGTGCGGCATAAAATAAAGCAACGCAGTTTGCTCATCCTCTTCACTAATTTTGAATCGGTGAATGGCTTAAAG
>JANLQE010000091.1:0-7228 GCA_031367625.1 Bacteroidota bacterium | reverse complement strand
GATTTCTTAAAAAACCCGAAAAAATATACCGCACTCGGTGGTAAAATACCCAAGGGTGCATTGCTGGTTGGCCCTCCCGGTACGGGTAAAACGCTTTTGGCAAAAGCCGTGGCAGGAGAAGCCCAGGTGCCTTTCTTTAGCCTTAGCGGAAGCGATTTTGTAGAAATGTTTGTAGGCGTAGGTGCCAGCCGTGTAAGAGATTTATTTAAGCAGGCAAGAGAAAAAGCGCCCTGTATTATTTTTATAGATGAGATAGATGCCATAGGCCGTGCAAGAGGTAAGAACGTAATGATGAGCAATGATGAAAGGGAAAATACATTGAACCAGTTGCTGGTAGAAATGGATGGTTTTGGAACAGATTTAGGCATTATTATTTTAGCCGCTACCAACAGGCCCGATGTATTGGATAATGCATTGCTAAGGCCGGGCCGCTTTGACAGGCAGATCACAATAGACCGTCCCGACCTGGTAGGCCGTGAAGCTATTTTTAAAGTGCACCTTATGCCTATTAAAATTTCGCAGAAATTAGATATTCATAAACTGGCAGAACAAACCCCTGGGTTTGCAGGCGCAGATATTGCCAACGTATGTAACGAAGCAGCTTTAATAGCCGCAAGAAAAAATAAAGATGCGGTGGATATGAGCGATTTTCAGGATGCTATAGATAGAGTTATCGGCGGTCTGGAAAAAAGAAATAAAATTATTTCTCCTGAAGAAAAAGAAATAATTGCCTACCACGAAGCAGGCCATGCCATCTGTGGCTGGTACCTGGAGCATGCATACCCTCTGTTAAAAGTTACCGTAGTGCCGCGGGGTTCGGCGGCCCTTGGGTACGCCCAATACACACCTAAAGAACAGTATCTCTATAATACTGATCAGTTGATGGATCAGATTTGTATGACCCTTGGCGGAAGGGCAAGCGAAGATATTTTCTTTGGTAAAATAAGTACGGGAGCAAGTAACGACCTGCAGCAGATTACTAAAATTGCTTACAGCATGATAACCGTTTATGGTATGAATGATAAAGTAGGTAACGTAAGCTTTTACGATCCCAACCAGGATAATACTTTTACAAAACCATTCAGCGAAGAAACAGGTAAGATCATTGATGAGGAAGTTAGAAAACTTATTGAGAGCGCTTACATAAAAACTAAAAATCTGCTGACAGAAAAAAGAGGCGATGTAGAATTACTGGCTAAAGAATTATTAAGAAAAGAAGTATTGTTTAAAAGCGATGTAGAAGCATTGATAGGCAAACGCCCGTATGAAGAGAAAAAAATACTGGATATAGAACCGGAGATGGAAGTAAGCGAAGAACCATCTACTTCACTTCCCGAAGAATTAAAAAACCCTCCGGCAATTTAACCCTCTCCAATGGCAACATCACCGGCAAAAGAAAATATTTTAAAAAAAATACGGCTGGCACTGAGTAATCCGGTGCCTTTGCCTTTTCCGCAAAGCGAAGGGGCGCAGTCGGTTTATAAACCAGCGGGTGATGATGATGCCATTATTTTTGCGGAGGAGTTTACAAAGTTACAGGGCAACTTTGCCTTTTGTGCAGATGAAAACGATCTGCATATTCAGCTACAGCAACTGATAAAAGAAAAAGGATGGATTAATATTTATTGCAAAGAAGATAAATTTATTCCATTACTAACTGCTGCATCTGTTCAGCCTTATCCCGATCTGGCTTCATGTGATGCAGCAGTTACCGGCTGCGAATATTTAGTGGCCCGTACCGGCACCATAGTAATGAGTGCTGCAGAGCAAAGCGGCCGCACAGCCAGCGTATATGCACCCATACATATCTGCATTGCATACAATAGCCAGATGCTGTACGATGTAAAAGATGCACTGCTTTTTTTAAAAGAAAAATATGCAGGTAATTTTCCATCGTTTGTAACTTTTGCAAGCGGGCCAAGCCGCACTGCAGATATAGAAAAAACACTGGTAACCGGCGTGCATGGACCAAAAGAAGTATATTGTTTTTTAGTAGAGGAGCAAGGGTAAAATTGTATATTTGGTTAATGAATACTTCAAAAACATACAGGATATTATTGCGTAAAGAACCTGAAGGAACTTACACCGCAATTGTTCCTGCTTTGCCTGGGTGTATTACCTGGGGAGAAAATATTGAGCATGCAATGGCAATGGCTAAAGAAGCTATTATAGGTTACATTGAGGTTTTAAATGAAGAGGGCGAACCTGTACCGGATGATAATGAAACTATAGAATACTCTCTTCAATTGATTGCTTAAAATTTAGTAATAACCAATCTTAAAAAGATTTTTTTGCAAAATTGCAACACTTATTTTAATGATTGTACTCATTTAATCTTATTGCCTCTACTTTTGTTTCATGAATCAGAATCCCCAACATTTAATTAAATTGCTTGAAAAAAAAGGGTTTTTGCTAAAGAGAATCACAGGTAGCCACCATATCTTTTTTCATCCCGGTTTAAAAAAAATAATAGTAGTACCGGTACATGGTAAAAAAGATATTCCAAACGGAACATTTTTAAGCATTATTAAACAGGCTGGTATTTCAAAAGAAGAAATTTAAAAAAATGAATACATCCACACATCAGTTATTTGTATATGGCTCTTTAAGAAGCGGCTTTCGCAATCCTGCTTATGCATATCTAACAAAATATTTTCATTTGCTGGGAGAAGCAGTAGTAAAAGGAAAATTTTATGATAATCTTACGCATCCTGTAGCAGTACCCTCTGCAGAAGAGAGTTTTATTGGCGGCGAATTATATTCAGTAAACAACCCGGAAGAATTTAAATGGGCGGTAGATCAGCTCGATGATTACGAAGGATTAAATGTAGAAGCGGGTGAAACTCCTTTATACCGCAGAGAAATTGTACAGGCATTTCAAAATGGAATTTCCTCAGCAACATGGATATATTGGTTCAATGGAAATGTGGAAGGAATGAAAGAAATTACCACAGGAGATGTATTGAAATATCTTCAGCAGCAAAATCAACCGTAAACTTTTTGAATGATAACTGCTTCAAAAAAAATATACTTTCTTTCCGATTTTCATTTGGGAGCACCGGATGCAGTAAGCAGCCTGCTGCGTGAAAAAAAAATTATCACATTCCTGGATGAAATAAAGGCAGATGCCGGCGTAATTTTTATTGTAGGCGACCTGTTTGATTTTTGGTACGAATACAAACAGGTAGTGCCAAAAGGATATACAAGAATTTTGGGTAAACTGGCGGAGATTACAGATGCAGGCATACCCATTCATTTTTTTGTGGGCAACCATGATATGTGGATGAAAGATTATTTTCAAAAAGAATTAAACATCCCCGTTTATTTTGAACCAACCGCTTTTGAATTTTATGGAAAAAAATTTTTAATAGGCCATGGCGATGGCCTGGGACCCGGAGATCATGGTTATAAATTTATTAAAAAAATATTCAGAAATAATTTTTGCCAGTGGATGTTTGGTGTATTGCCGCCCAATGTTGGCATGGGCATTGCCAATTATTTCAGCAAAAAAAGCCGGGCACAAACCGGGCAAACAGATGAAGTATTTTTGGGAGAAGATAAAGAATGGCTGATCATTTATTGCAAAGAAATTTTACAACAGCAGCAATACGATTATTTTATCTTTGGCCACCGGCATTTGCCAATTGATTTTAAATTAAGTGATCCCGGTAGCCATCGGGAAAGCAGGTACATCAACCTGGGGGATTGGATAACCTATTTTAGCTATGCCGTTTTCGACGGAGAAGAACTCTTATTAAAATATTATAAAAATTAAATTTGAAAAAAACCTGTGTATATTTTGTTTGCCTGTTATGGATCTGCTGCAGTAACAGTTGTGCACAATCTAAACCCATGTCTGATTCTACCTTTCATAATGCTGCCGGCAACGACAGTGTTTTTAAACATGTAAATTTTATACCCGGCAATTACACTTATATGGATGTAGATGTGCTGGATAATATTTATTTAATAACAGTTGGTAACCAGTTAAAAAAAATAAATGCCAACGGCGATTCCGTGGCTGTTTTTAATGAGGTAAAAAAATATGGTAACCCATCCCTTATCGATGTTAGTAATCCCCTGAAAATATTGGTGTATTATCAAAATTTTTCAACTGTTGTAATTTTGGACAGGCTGCTTACACTCCGCAACAGTATTAACTTTAGAAAGATGGGCATCTTTAGTGTAAAAACGCTGGCCACTTCTTACGACAACAATATCTGGCTGTTTGATGAGCAGGATTTAAAACTAAAAAAAATTGATGATGATGGAAAAGTATTGCAGGAAACTACGGACTGGCGACTGCTGTTTGATACTGTGCCTTCCCCTGCACAAATAATAGACCGGGAAAGTTTTGTATATCTCTATGATGAAAGCAAAGGATTTTTTATTTTTGATTATTACGGCACCCTCAAAAATAATTTGCCATTTTTGCATTGGCAGCACATAGCTATTTCGGGCAATAAACTGTATGGTTTTGTAAATGATAAATTATACAGTTACGAATTAAATTCACTCAATCTTAAAAGCTATACCATCCCAGTTTATTTTAAAGACAACATCAATATAAAAGCCATCAATAGCAAAATTTATTTATTAAAAAAAGACGGTGTAGAAATTTACAGCGTTAAATAATTTATACAACTGCAATTTCACCAACATGGACTTTTTAAACGAAATTTATTTCAACAATACGGTAAAAAGTTACCTGGAAGTGCTGGCAACGGTAATGGGTGTATTACTTTTCAGAAGATTACTTTCTCATACGATAGCTACGCTGCTGTATGGCTTTGTAAAAAAAACCTGGAGTACCATTGAAAAACAAAAATTTATTTCCCTTACAGTAAAACCTTTGGGTTGGTTTATTGCAGTTACCGTGGCAGTTTTTGCAATTGATAAATTAAATTTTCCCGAAGAATTTAATTTTAAAATATACCATCATTACATTGACGCAATACTTCAAAAAGTGGGCATTGTTTTAATCATCATTTCTTTCATCCAGCTTGTGCTGCGCCTGATAGATTTTATTGCATTGATACTTCATGAAAAAGCCAGCCTCAACAATCATAAAAGCGATGATCAGTTAGTTACTTTTTTCCGGGATTTTTTAAAGGTCATAATTAATATCATCGGTCTTTTTTTAATTATTAAGGCAGCATTCAATCAAAATATTGGCACATTACTTACGGGCTTAAGTATTGTAGGCGCCGCACTGGCACTTGCTGCAAAAGAAAGCCTGGAAAATCTTATTGCTTCTTTTATCATATTTTTTGATAAGCCTTTTTTTACCGGAGATACTTTAAAAGTAAATAATGTTACCGGAAAAGTAGAACGCATTGGCCTGCGCAGTACCAGGATACGCACTGCAGATAAAACCCTGGTTACCGTTCCCAACAAACAAATGGTAGATAGTGTGGTTGATAACTGGAGTATGCGCATTCAGCGCCGGGCAGAAATAAAACTGGAAATGTCAGAAAAAACTTCTTTGGAAGATGCCCGGCAATTTATTGACTCGGTAAAACAGATGATGGAAAATAAAAAAGAAGCTGTAGAAAGCTTTACTGTTTTTTTAAGTGATTACAATAAGAACGGTATAACTGCCACGCTCGAATTTTTTACCGGCCATATTCCCATAAATGATTTTAATATGGTAAAGCAGCAGGTAAATATTGAGTTGATAAAACTAAGAACCGCACAAAACATAGCGTTTCCGGCATCTTCGCCCACCTTAAATATTTTTAATACAGATGCTGATTCCGGGGTGCCCAAAAATGATAACTCTATTATTTGATTGTAAAATTTTAAAACGCCTGAAGTATATCGGTAAGTTCTTTATCCCATTTTCCGGTCTTTCCGTATTCTACCACCCTGCCCACTTCTTTGCCATCTTTCATTACAATTATAGTAGGCACATTGGTAATTTTAAAAGCCGAAGCCACATTACCGAAAGTTTGTTTTTCCCGGTTAACGGCAAAAAAACTTATTTCCTTATCAGCAACACCGGCCTGCTCCTGCAGTTTAAAAAACTTTGGTAAAATAAATTGTGTGTCTTCGCACCAGGTACCACCAAACACCACAAATTGAAATTTATTTTTAGCTGCTTCCATAGCATTCAGCACAGCGGTTTCGGGTTTGTAAGCATTTTGATTACTTGCGTACCACTTAAAGGAAGAATCCCTCTGTAAAATATATTTTGAAATAACGCCATTAAGAATTGTTATATCCGGATGCTTTTCATCCTTGCTGGAAGTGTAGGATTCTTGTGCATTTACCAGGCTGGCGCTGGTTATGGCGATAACTAAAATTAAAAAAAACTTTTTCATTCTTCTTTATAAATTTTTTGGTTATAAATTTTGTAAAAGCGGTTATTAGATTGTGGGCAGCGTGAAACATTTTTTAGAATGTCTCTTTGGCTGAGGCTAAAAATTGGCTTTTAATTCGTTTAAAAATAATTTAATTTTTTGCAATGCTTCAATCATTATAAAATTTTCTGTGGCTTTTTTATTTTTCTTCAAAAATTCTTTTGCCCCTTCTATTGTGTATTTTCTTTCTCTCAGTAAATGGTAAATCAGTTTCAGGTTTTTTACATCTTCCGGCCGGAAATGCCTGTCTCCTTTTGCATTTTTTTTAGGCTTCAGTATTTCAAATTCATTCTCCCAAAAACGTATCAGCGAAATATTTACTTTAAACATTTTAGATACGGCGCCAATACTGTAATAGCTTTTCTTAAATAAAATTTCATCTTCCGGCACTTCTATTAAATCGGCCACTGCATTCATGTCGCTCAGTTTCATTCTGCCCCTTAACGGTTTTTTTATTTGCTTATTTACTACAACAGGTACGGGTTCTGCAGCAATAAAATTGATCTCCCTTATTTCTTCAGTTTCATCGCTGCCAATCACCACCTGCGATTCCTCTTCCGCTTTATCAACCTCTTCAACTTCTGAAACCTCTTGAACTTTTGAAACCTCTTCAACCTTTACCTGCACAGGTTTTTCATCGGGCTTTTTTTCTTCCGGTGCAAAATCAAAATTTAAAGAGGATTGCTCAATTACCATACAATAAAATTAATCAAAACTTTTTGCACTACCCGTTGCTGCAATTTTCAGCAGACGGTCATATTGCTCTGCATTCAGGTCATTAAAGAAGAAATACACAGGGTCCACCGGGTTTCCATTAATATGTACTTCGTAATGGCAATGTGGCCCGGTGCTGGCTCCGGTACTGC
>JANLQE010000352.1:0-6201 GCA_031367625.1 Bacteroidota bacterium | reverse complement strand
GGTGACGGAGCTTTAAAATTATTTAGGATACTTATTTCATTATTCAGTGGAAATAATATTTATTCAAGATTAATGATTGATGAACTGGATGCCGGAGTTCATTATAGCAGACTAAACGGTTTTATTAAATCGCTTTTGAATGTTGGAATTTCAGAAGGAAAGCAAATATTTGCAACTACTCACTCTAAGGAATGTATAGAAAGTTTTAAGGCAGCATTGGGAGAGACCGGCTTACAGAATGAAGGTAGAATTATTCGTTTAGTAGAAACCAAAAATGGCATTAAAGCTTATACAAACACATTTGAACAATTTGAGAATTCACTTTTAGCTGAAAGTGAAATACGATAATTCTGCTTTATGTCCAACTTCACGATTTTTACGGAAAGTAAAGCTGATGTGAAATTTCTAAAAGATTTTGCAGCAGAGGTTTTTAATAAACCCCTGGCTGATAGCAATTTTGATACCCTGCTTAGCTGGAGCGGATACAAAGCAGGAGAGTTTCTCAAAACAGAAATCCAAGAAAATTTTGATGAAGGAAAAGAAACCATCATAATTTTAGATGCCGATAATGATATTGAAGCAAGAAGAAAAGAAATAATGAATGATTTTAATGCTTACAGCATACCTATACACTTATTTCTCTTTCCAAATAATGCAAGCACAGGGAATATTGAAAGCCTTTTAGAAAAAATAGCTACAAACAGGAAAGTTATGGATTGCTTTCTTGAATATGAAAAGTGTGTTTCTGAGCATCCTAAGCCATTACATGATTCAAGAATTTATTCATACTTAGACATGTTATTATACCCAGATCCTAAATCAGGTGGTAATAAAGATTTACGTAAAGAAGAATTCAGAGATTATAGAAATAAAGATCATTGGGATTTAACACAGGAATATTTACTCCCGCTACAAGAATTTCTCCTTCCCCTTTTATAGCCGATTTCTTTATTGCACATTAAAAAAAATGTACAAGACTGAAGCCACAAAAACTCAGTAGATATTCTTATGTTTGTCTTACAAAATTATTCTTATGCGCATCATTTCCTATAACGTAAACGGCATCCGCTCCGCCATAAAAAAAGGATTTATAGACTGGCTTAAAACAAACCCTGCAGATATTATCTGCCTGCAGGAAACTAAAGCCACCGATGCAGATATTGATGTAAAACAACTGGAAGAACTGGGCTTTCATCATCACTGGTTCAGCGCACAAAAAAAAGGATACAGTGGCGTAGCAGTATTTACCAAAATAAAACCGGATAGTGTGCAGATAGGCAGCGGTTTTGAAATGAGCGATTTTGAAGGGCGGGTGATACAGGTACAGTTTGGCGATATAAAATTAATAAATGCCTATTTTCCTTCCGGTACTTCAGGAGATACCCGGCAGGAATATAAATATCAGTGGCTGAAAGAATTTCAGGGCTACCTGGAAGAAGTAAGAAAGACAAATCCAAAGATTATTTTATGTGGTGATTATAATATTGCCCACAACGAAATTGATATTCATGACCCGAAAGGAAATAAAAAATCATCAGGTTTTTTACCGGAAGAAAGAGAATGGATGACGCAATTTCTGGCAACAGGCTGGATAGATACCTTCAGGGAATTTAATAAAGAACCGCATCAATACAGTTGGTGGAGCCAACGTTTTCCAACAGTGCGGCTAAACAATAAAGGCTGGCGCATTGATTATTTTACAGTAACACCAGCATTAAAAAAACAACTGGTGGCCGCAGCTATTTATCCTGATGTAAAACACAGTGACCATTGCCCGATTTATCTGGAAATAGCCCCTAATCCTTAAAGGGAAGTTATATACATAAATAATTGTTAAACGAAAAGTTTTATACGTATTGCTTTAATAAATTATATCACCAGTATATCAAACATCGTTGTATCTTGTTTTGCAGTAACTAACTAAAACACTGCGATGGAAGCTTTAATTTTTCTTGTAATTGCTATAATCTTTTTCATTGTTTTAAACATCCAGAGTAACCAGCGTCTGCATTCGGAAAATCTAAAAAAAGATTTATTTGTTCTTACTAAACAATTAAATGACTTAAAAAATCAGTTATTCAACCTGCAGCACAATGCTCCTGTAATTACTACCACCGATCAGCAGCAAAAAGAAAAAGAAGCTGCCGAATTAAAAGCACAGGAAGAATACAAACAAAAAATTGCAGCAATTGAAAGCTTGCGCCTTCACAAAGAAGCAAAGAAAAAAATTGAAGTAGAAAAGTTATTAACGCAGCATCCGGTAGTTACAGTTGAAGTAAGCGAAACTATTGATACGCCCAAAATAAAATCCCCACCTGCAGCGCAGGAAAGTTGGAGTGAAAAATGGGTAAGAAATAATCCCGATCTTGAAAAATTTATCGGTGAAAATTTAGTTAGTAAAATTGGTATTGCAATTTTAGTTTTAGCCATTGGCTTTTTTGTAAAATACGCCATTGATAAAGAATGGATCGGCGAAGTGGGCCGTGTGGCCATTGGTATTTTGTGTGGCGGTATCCTTATTGCATTGGCACACCGGCTGCGTAACACGTACAAAAATTTTAGTTCTATACTTGCAGGCGGTGGGTTAGCAGTTTTTTATTTTACTATTACTTTAGCTTTTCAGCAGTTTGAATTATTTAGCCAGACTACTTCGTTTATAATAATGATTGTTATTACGGCGTTTGCTGTTACGCTTTCTTTGTTATACAATAAACAGGAACTTGCCATCATTGCATTAATAGGTGGCTTTGCTGCGCCTTTTTTAGTAAGTACCGGCAGTGGCAATTATAAAGTGCTGTTTACTTATCTTATTATTTTAAACAGCGGGCTTTTATTTATTGCTTACTACAAAAGCTGGCGCCTGTTAAACATTTTAAATTTTATTTTTACTGCACTGCTCTTTAGCAGCTGGCTTGTTTTTTTACATTACGATGAGCCTGCGGTAACTTTTAAAAACGGGTTTTTATTTGCAACTGTTTTTTACCTGATGTTCTTTATAATAAATATTGCATATAATATAAAAGAAAAAAAGAAATTTATTGCATACGATTTTGGAATACTGTTAGCCAATACCTCTTTATATTTTGCTGCAGGTATTTATTGTTTAACTAAAATGAATGCAACTGATTTTAGGGGATTGTTCAGTGCATCAATGGGAGTTTTTAATTTGGCAGCTACTTACTTTTTATTTCGCAAACAAAAGGTAGATACTAATATTTTATATCTACTTATAGGTATAACACTTACATTTATTTCCATCACCGCCCCCATACAATTGCATGGCAATTATATTACTTTATTTTGGGCAAGCGAAACGGTGTTGCTTTACTGGTTGTTTATAAAATCTAAAATAAAAATCATTCAATATTCATCGGGGCTTGTTTGTGTTTTAATGCTGATAAGCTTAGTGATGGACTGGGTGCAATTGTATGGCTTTTATGCTACCAGGATGAACATTATTGCAAACAAAGGTTTTATAACAACCCTTTTTGCAGCGGTTGCTACATATTTATTATTTGTATTGCGCCATAGGGAAGATGAAGACACCAAAGGAATTACTTCAGGCATTATACCTAATAAAAATATTTTTAGAATTATTGCTATTATTTTATTATTTGCTGCCGGTGCATTTGAAATAAATTATCAGTTTAATTTTTATTATACCGCAACACACATCAATATTATCTACCTGGTTTTGTACGGTATTGCATTTATGAGCATACTAACAACTGTTACTGAAAAAGTAAAACCGCTGCAATTGCAATGGTATATCATTGCAGCAATGCTTGCGGCCTGTATTATTTTTTATTTTATGAGTTTGCCGCAAATTATACAGATTCAACAAGAGATATTAGAAAGTCATAAAAATAATAATCATTTTATTGCACATTGGGCAGGCGCTTTACTGTTGGGTATGGTATTCTACAGGCTTATACAATTACTAAGAAATAACAAAGCACCACTCAAAAATAATTTTGATATAATTACCTGGTTGCTTTGTACAGCAATAGTTATTTATTTAAGTGTAGAAATATTTTTATTATCCAACACTATTTTTTACGCTGCCAATAACCCTCTCGAAAATATACAAAGGATTTATATTAAAACAGGTTTACCTATTTTATGGGGCCTTTGCTCTTTTGCATTTATGTGGCTGGGTATGCATTTTAAACACCGCACTTTACGCATTATTTCGCTCAGCTTATTTACACTTACCCTGCTAAAATTATTTATATTCGATATCAGGAATATCCCGGCAGGTGGTAAAATTGCTGCGTTCTTTTGTTTGGGTGTTTTGCTTTTAGTGGTTTCCTTTATGTACCAGCGTTTGAAAAAAATAATTATTAATGATGAAAAAAAGATGGAGTAGTATTTTTTTATTTTGTTTAATAAATATTTATTGCACTGCACAAACTGCAGGCTATAAATTTTACAGTTTGCTGGACAGTGTAAAAACTTCCGGCTTTTATAATATTGAAATAACACCAGCATTATCTGCACATTTAAAAACTGATTACAGCGATTTAAGGATTGTGAATGATTCGGGGAAATGGGTCCCGCATGTATTACATTTTCCAGAAAGAGAAATAAATTACGATGTTTTAGCTATGAATTTAAAGTTCGCAAAAATTGATAACAGCAACGTAAGTACAACCTTAATAGTAGAAAACGAAAAAGATATAATTTCAAACTTAGGGCTTATTATAAAAAATACTGCGGCTGAAAGATTTTGTTCTTTAAGCGGAAGTGATGATAAGATAAATTGGTTTGTAATAAACGACAGTATTCTTGTTAACCCGGTGCCGAATGAAAGAACAACAACCAATATTTTTAGAATTAATTTCCCTTACAGCAGTTACCAATTTTTTAAAATAATAATTTACAACAGTAATAAAAACCCTTTTGATATAAGGGGTGTGGTACAATTCACTACCGCAACTGCTATTGTTCATCCTCAATATAAATTAATTGAAAATACTGAAGCTTCAATTTTACAAAAAGACAGCGGTAAAATTTCTTATATAAAAATTACCCAGCAACAACCTTTTCATTTTGATAACATCAGCGTAAAATTAAGTGGCTCAAAATATTTTTACCGCAATGTTGATTTGTATATTCCCTTTTCCAGCAATCATTCATTTTCAAATCCGGGGCAATTGCTGCAATCATTATCCATTTCTAATAATAGCACTTTACAATTTAAAGTTTCTCAAAGCAATGCAAAAGTTTTTTATTTACTGCTATACAATGAAGATAATTTACCTCTTACTGTAAATGGAATAAAAACATTCAACAGTTATCGCTTTATTACATCTTATTTAGAAAAAGGAAATAATTATAAACTACTACTCGATAATTCATCGGCAATTTTACCGGAATACGATTTAAATAAACTCAATACAAAAATATCCGATAGTATTCCATTTTTAAATACTGATAAAATTATTGCAGCGCAGGAAAATAATATTATTGCGGCTCCTGCAAAAAATAATAACTGGATATTATGGGCATCAATAACAGCAGCGTTATTAATTTTACTTTTGTTTACTAAAAAAATGATAATGGAAGTTGATAAAAGAAAACAAGATGATAGTGTATAACGTTACAACAAAAGTTACAACCGCCATTGCAATCAGGTGGCTGCAATGGATAAAGGAAGAACACATCCCAGATATTATTAACACTGATTGTTTTACTCACGCCATCATTTTACAATTATTAGAAACCGATGACAGTGAAGGTCCCACTTATACCGTACAATATTTTGCCGAAAGTAAATCGAACTACAACGTTTACATTGAAAAGTTTGCGCCCGTTATGCGTCAAAAATCTTTTGATAAATGGGGTAATAAAACCATTGCCTTCCGGTCGCTGATGAAGGTTGTTAACTAATTGTGCAAAACAAAAAAAATAAATAATACCAAAATAAAACCTGTTTTATTTGTAACCTGCAAACCGCATTCACAAAGGATTTGAAGCGGAATTACGCTGAAACCCTCTCCTACGCTGCATTTTGCCCAGGTGACTCGCTTTATGTTTTTTATCAATAAGCCCATATATCTTCCTAAACTCCTTGTGTATGGTGGGTTGTAGCCGTTTTTAAATTTTTATTTTTATGAAAAATAAATTTTGTTGCAATTAAAAACCTTCTATATTTGTTGCACTATAAAATCTCAAAAAACTTATTATGAACAAAGCTCA
>JANLQE010000342.1:0-31938 GCA_031367625.1 Bacteroidota bacterium | reverse complement strand
CCTGCCTGGTTTATTTCCAGTACAAGGCGGCAAAATAATTCATTGTCACCGTCAATAGGGAAACCGTATTGCGTATCATGATATTCTTTATGAACGGCAATATCCTCCGGCTTCATTAACAGCATTGCATCGCAATATGTTCTGGGTTTATCCATAAATATTTTTCTAACTGCTAAAATATAAAGTAGCCGCAAACTTTGCAGAAGAGTGGAGTAAAAAAATCTCTCTGAACTTCTATAATTATGCTGTTACAAAATTTTCTTTAGCCTGCTTCACTTTTTTTAGCCATGCCATAAGGCCAAACACCGCCATAATTAAAAGCACCACATAATACACGCTTGTAAATACATAATGCTTTACAAAATACAATGGGATAGAGGCAATATTGGTTGCTATCCACCAATACCAGCTTTCAACTTTTTTCTTTGTCATAAGCCACATTCCTGTAAATGCAGTAGCGCTGGCAAATGCATCTGCCCAGGGAATAGCCCCAGGTGCAAAATTTTTCTTCAATGCCGTGAGGGCAAAATAAATAACAATATAAAATACTGTAAAAAATGCTGTGTGCTGCAACCACTCTTTACCGTTAGCCTTACTGATTTTTAAAACCAGGTGATGTTCTTTGTCTTTCTTTGCCCATAATACCCAGCCGTAAATACTCATTATGGTGTAATAAAAATTTACACTTGCTTCGCCCAATAGACCGCCTTTAAAACTCAGGTAAATATAAAAAATGGTATTAACCAATCCCGTTGGGTAAACCAATATATTTTCTTTGCGGCTATACCATACACTTATAATGCCTGCAAATACGGCTATGTATTCTACCCATCCTGTTTGTTTTATTCCTGCAATAAATTGCTGTACAATTTGTTCTATAGCCATATCGTAAATAAAAATTCAATATAAGCAATAAAACATAATGGAATAATTCTAAAAATTGAATTAGTTTGCTGATATGAAAAAACGGATAAGCCTTTATATAATGGCAGCCTTTTATCTGCTTGCCGCCATAAACCATTTTAGAAACCCGGAAGCCTATTATAAAATTATTCCGCCATACTTACCATACCCTGTTTTGATAAATTTAATCAGCGGTATTGCAGAAATGCTGTTTGCTTTTTTACTGCTTATTCCGGCTACAAAAAAATGGGCTTGTTACGGTATTATGATAATGCTTATTGCTTTTATTCCGGCACATATTTATATGTTTACAACAGGCTGGTGCATAAAGGATTTTTGCCTGCCACAATGGGCTATGTGGCTAAGGCTTATTTTGCTGCAGCCCTTGCTTATATTGTGGGCCTGGTGGCTAAAGGATTAACTGCTTTTACAAAGGGTAAACAGGTAAGGGTTATTTTTTTTGATAAAGCAGGGGACTAATTTTAAAACCCGTTTAGTATAAAATGATTAAACTAAAAAACCCCCGGTAAAGGGGGTTTGTGGTGCGAGCCGGGGTTGAACCGGCGACACATGGATTTTCAGTCCATTGCTCTACCAACTGAGCTATCACACCATCATACTTTTAAGTACAATTCCCTTTCGGGGTTGCAAAAGTAAGGGGATTTGAGTAAGATTTAAAATTTATACTTCTAATATTAAAAAACGAAATCTATTTCAGCTACTTTTTAAGACTTTCCATGTCTATAACAAAACGGTAGCGTATATCATTTTTCATCATTCTTTCATACGCTTCGTTTATTTTATTAATGTCAATCATTTCTATATCGCATACGATGCTATGTTCTGCACAGTAATCAAGCATTTCCTGTGTTTCTTTAATACCACCAATAGGAGAACCGGCAAGAGATTTTCTTCCCCCTATCAAACTTAAAGCTGCAACAACAGATGGCTGAGGCGGTACACCAACTACGGTCATTGTACCATTCATTTTTAGCAGGGCCAGGTATTGGTTATAATCATGCTGAGCAGAAATTGTGTTGAGGATAAAATCAAAACTATTTCTGGCAGCCTTCATTTGTTCAGGATCTTTTGTAACTACAAAATGATGTGCGCCCAGTTTTTTTGCATCGGCTTCTTTTTCGGGAGAAGTGCTTAACACTGTTACCTCAGCACCAAATGATGCTGCGAATTTAACCCCCATGTGGCCCAGGCCACCCAGGCCAACAACCGCTACTTTAGTTCCTTTTCCCACTTTCCAGTGTCTTAACGGAGAGTAGGTGGTTATACCTGCACAAAGCAATGGTGCAACGGCTTTCAGGTCAAGTTTTTCTGACACATGAAGAGTATATTTTTCATCTACAACTATTTGTGTACTGTAACCACCGTAAGTAATATCTCCATTTTTATCTTTACTGTTATAAGTTCCGGTTGCTCCTTTTTCACAACATTGTTCTTCTCCTGAAACGCATGGCTCACATTCACGGCAACTGTCCACCAGGCAACCCACGCCCGCAAGATCACCTACCTTAAAGTTTTTTACATGATCGCCTGTGGCGGTAATGCGGCCCACAATTTCGTGGCCCGGCACCATAGGAAAAATAGAATTACCCCACTCATTACGCACCTGGTGAATGTCGGAATGGCAAACCCCGCAATACAATATTTCAATCTGTACATCATGTGGGCCGGGCTCACGGCGGGTTATGGTAAAAGGGGCAAGAGCCGCATCAGCAGCGGGTGTAGCGTATGCATTTACAGTACTCATTTTATTTTTTTTATTAAAAGATGGACTGCAATTTACCGAAGCTTTTTTAAACTTAACAATAAAAGGGGCATTTAAAATTGTCGTCTGGGCAAAAGCCCGGGTATTGTGCATGATTTTATTGCCACGCCTTTAAAGGCGTGGCAATAAAAAGAAAAAGGAGTAGGCTTTAGCCAAATGAACTTATTATAACAGCGGCATCCTATAACGCTATCGGATTTTAAATGCACCCAATAAAAAAAGCCTTGTAATGAAGGCTTAATAAAATGACAGGGGCTGCTGGTTTTAATCTTTAAAATAGCTTACTGCAAAGAAGTTGGTGGAATGGCTCTTACAAAATCAATTTCCATATTCACACAAAAATTTTATGCGCATGATCTTTAGCTGCTCCCAGTTAAAATCACTGTCTGCCAGTTCTTCCTGCGCCACCTGCAGCGATGAAGTTTCGCAGTTTTTAAAATAATCTATAATTTCTTCCTGTTCATATTCATCTACCAGATCGTTGATGGCATAATCCAGATTTAATTTGGTGCCGCTTGCAACAATTGTTTCCATCTCTTCCAATAGCTGCTCTATTTTTAAATCTTTGTTTTTGGCAATGGTCTCTAAAGGAATTTTTTTATCTACATTCTGAATAATAAATATTTTATTGTTATTTCTGTTTACTACAGTTTTCATCACAAAATCATCCGGGCGTGTAACATCGTTTTCATCTACATATTTTATTATTACATCTAAAAAAGGCTTGCCATACCGCATAGATTTTCCTTTGCTTACACCACTTATTTTTTCCAGTTCTTCCATAGATGTAGGGTACATAGTGGCCATGTCTTCCAGAGAGCTTTCCAGAAAAATTACAAATGGCGGCAGGTTTTTTTCTTTAGCTACTTTTTTTCTCACATCTTTAAGCAACTCCAGCAGTTTTTCATCTGTAGTGCCGGAGGCTGCACCGGCGGCTTCTCCGGCTTCATCGTCTGCATTGGCATCTTCAAATAAATTATTTAAAATTATTTTAAAGGAAGTGGGTTTCTTTAAAAATGCCTGCCCGCTTTTTGTAATTTTTAACACGCCATATTCTACAATATCTTTTTCCAGCAAGCCATGCAGCAGCATCTGCCGGATAAGGCTGTTCCACAAATGTGGTTCTTTATCATTGCCGCAGGCAAATACATCCAGTGCTTCGTGGCGGTACATCTGCACCTGTGGAGTAGCTTTGCCCATCAGGATAAGCAGTACATATTCAATAGCAAACTGTTCGCCCAGGGCATTCACCGTTTTTAATACACATAATGCTTCTTCTTTTGCTTCTACTTTTTCTTTGGGGTTAAGGCAATTATCGCAATGGCCGCAACTTTTTTTATCGTCATATTCTTCTCCAAAATAATAGAGTAAGGTTTTGCGTCGGCAGATACTGCTTTCTGCATAAGCTACGGTTTCGTTTATCAATTGTGCCCCTACTTCTCTTTCACTAAGTGCTTTATCCCTCATCAGGTGTTCCAGCTTTGCCACATCTTTATGGGAGTAGTACAAAATACATTTTCCTTCCATGCCATCCCTGCCTGCCCTGCCGGTTTCCTGGTAATAATTTTCTATTGATTTTGGAATGTTATAATGAATTACAAAACGTACATCCGGTTTATCTATACCCATACCAAATGCAATGGTGGCAACAATCACATTCACATCTTCATTTAAAAACTGGTCCTGCCGCTTTGCTCTTAGCTTTGCATCCAGGCCCGCATGATAGGCCACAGCCGATATACCATTGGCCATCAGCATAGCAGCAAGCTCTTCAGTTGTTTTTCTGTTTAGGGTGTAAATAATACCACTTTTATTTTTATGTAGCTGTATAAATCTTACAATACTTTTATTGGTCTGATCAAGATTTACTTTGGGCAGCACTTCGTAATACAGGTTGCCCCGGTTAAAAGAAGAAATAAATATTTTTGGATTGCGAAGGCCAAGGTTTTTTAAAATATCGCTTTGTACTTTTGGGGTAGCCGTAGCCGTTAATGCTATGATGGGAACATCAGGGTTTATAAGATCCATCATTTCTTTAAGCCTCCGGTATTCCGGCCTGAAATCGTGCCCCCATTCGGATATACAATGCGCTTCATCTACTGCAAAAAAAGATACTTTTAGTTCCTTAAAAAAAGCAATATTTTCTTCTTTGGTTAATGTTTCGGGAGCCACATAAAGCATTTTTGTTTTACCCGAAATCAGATCATCTTTTACAATTTTTTGCTGGCCTTTGTTTAGCGTGCTGTTTAAAAAATGAGCCACATCATCTTTGCTGCTGTAACTGCGTACCAGATCCACCTGATTTTTCATTAATGCTATGAGCGGAGAAACAATAATGGCAACCCCATCACAAATCATTGCCGGAAGTTGGTAACAAAGGCTTTTGCCCCCACCGGTGGGCATTATTACAAATGTATCGTTGCCGGATATTAAGTTCTGTATGATCTCTTCCTGCGGACCTTTAAAACCATCAAAGCCAAATTCATTTTGCAATTGCGATGAGAGATCCTCAGAAATATGTATTGCAGTATTTTTTGTTACTGTCTTATTGGTTTTTTTTGCCGTGCCGGATATTGATTTTGTAGTAGCCATAATTTTTTTTACGCTGAAACCTGTACTGTTTTTGAAATAATAACGTTGATACAAGCCTTTCATAAAGGGCAGCGAAGTTAACTCAATCGGGCTGTAATGTCAAACGAATGAAGTTTTACTATTCGCTTATGAAAATTTTATTGAAGCTTTTATCATTTATTAAGATAATCAAAAAAAACAAAAAATCTTTATTATTTTATGCATTGTACCTGCATAACAGTTATCAATGCAGATATCTTTGCATTTCAACTGAATTAAAGTAGGTTTGCGCCATTGAAAATGAATAATATTATAGCAAGTGCCAAACGCAGCATTGATTTACAGGCAAAATCTATACAAGGGCTTGCGGCATTTATTAATGATGACTTTATTAAAGCAGTAGAGCAGTTGGCTGAATGTAAAGGCAGGCTGGTTATCAGCGGTATTGGTAAAAGCGCCATAGTAGCGCAAAAAATTGTAGCTACTTTGAACAGTACCGGAAGCCCTGCACTTTTTATGCATGCCGCAGATGCTATTCATGGCGACCTGGGCATGGTGCAGCAAAACGATATGGTGATGGTAGTAAGTAAGAGTGGAGACAGTCCTGAAATAAAAGTGCTGGCTCCGCTGGTAAAAAATTTTGGAAATATATTAATCGGTATGGTGGGCAATATGCAATCTTATCTGGCGGTTCACGCTGATATTATTTTAAACACTACCGTTTTGCAGGAAGCCTGCCCCAACAACCTGGCCCCAACAACCAGTACCACTGCACAAATGGTAATGGGCGATGCCCTGGCAATATGTTTAATGGAAGCAAAAGGATTTAAAAGAGATGATTTTGCAAAATACCATCCGGGTGGTGCATTGGGTAAAAAATTATACCTGCGGGTATCCGATTTAATTTTAGCACACCAAAAACCAAATGTAAAACCAGATACACCCATTAAAAATGTATTGGTAGAAATAACACAAAAAAGATTGGGTGCCGCTGCAGTGGTAAATGATGCTATGCAGATTACCGGCATTATTACAGATGGTGATATAAGAAGGATGCTGGAAAAATATGATTCTTTTGCCAGCCTTACAGCAAAAGATATTATGAGCGCCTTCCCAAAAGTGATTGATGCAGATGCCCTGGCTGCCGAAGCATTTGAAAAAATGAGTGCAGGCAACATCAGCCAGTTAATAGCCATAAAAGATGGGGCGTATGCAGGTATTATACATTTACACGACCTGGTAAGAGAAGGTATTATTTAAAGAATTTTAAACCATATAAGCGCAAATTATACGCTTACACCCGAAGCACCATGAGTAAGAATCATTATGTAGCAATT
The DNA here is from genome assembly GCA_031367625.1 of Bacteroidota bacterium. Classification (GTDB taxonomy): domain Bacteria; phylum Bacteroidota; class Bacteroidia; order Chitinophagales; family Chitinophagaceae; genus Ferruginibacter. The sequence continues at coordinate 25,344 of JANLQE010000342.1, read as the reverse complement.
ATGGCAGGCGGTATTGGTAGCCGGTTTTGGCCTATGAGCCGTACAGATTTCCCCAAGCAATTTCTTGATATTTTAAATACGGGCCGCACGTTAATTCAGGCTACTTACGACAGGTTTTTAAAATTTATACCCGCAGAAAATATCTACATTGTTACGGCTGCACAATACAGGGAAATTGTTGTAAAACAATTGCCCGGCCTAAATCCTGAAAATATTTTATGTGAGCCTTCTCGAAAAAATACAGCGCCCTGCATAGCCTATATATCTTATAAACTGCAACAGATAAACCCTAATGCAAATTTAATTTGCGCACCTGCAGATCATTTAATTACAGATCCGGAAGATTTTAAAAAAACATGCCTGGATGCATTGCATTTTACTTCTCATATAAAAGCATTGCTTACCCTGGGTATAAAGCCAACCAATCCTAATACGGGTTATGGCTACATTCAATACGAGTCTTTTGCAGTAAGCGAAAATGTATATAAAGTAAAAACATTTACCGAAAAACCTGATGCAGAACTTGCAAAAACATTTGTATCAAGCGGCGATTTTTTGTGGAATGCCGGCATATTTGTGTGGCAGGTAAAAAATATTATAAAAGCATTTGAAAAATATTTGCCCGAAATGCATGAGGTATTTGATGCAGAGCAACTGAATTTTAATACGGAAAAAGAAACGGCGGCAATAGAGCGCATTTATCCGCAATGCGTAAATATTTCTATTGATTATGGGGTAATGGAAAAAGCTGATAATGTTTATGTAATTCCTTCTTCGTTTGGGTGGAGCGATTTAGGTACATGGGCCAGCGCTTACGAAACTTTTGAAAGAGATTATTTAGATAATGCCGTAGGCGGTAATAATGTAATTGTAATTGATGCCACAAAAAATATGGTGCATGCAGATCATAAAAAACTGGTGCTGCTGCAGGGGCTGGATGATTTTATAGTGGTGGATACTAAAGACGTATTGATGATCTGTAAAAAAGATAAAGAACAGGAAATAAAAGATTATGTGGCCGAAATAAAGCGCAACAAGGGAGATAAATATTTGTGATAAACAATTCCCCATCATTAATTTTTTTACTTTTTATTAATTAAACATTCTCCATTTTAAAATCTGAATAAGCCAGTCTGTTTTTAACAGCATAACCATTATTTTTGACAGTGCATAACAAAGCACTAAAAGCTTGGCCCCCTACATACAAAGCAAACTACCCAATGCAGGTACAACTATTTTTACTGTAATCAGCAGCCTGGCAGGTGAGTACAATGCTATTAATCTTGGCCAGGGCTTCCCTGATTTTAATATGAGCGAAGAGTTGGTAAGTCTTGTAAACAAAGCGATGCAACAGGGCCACAACCAGTACGTACACATGAACGGCTTGCCTGTATTGCGGGAACGCATAGCCGAAAAAGTACAGCATTTATACAATGCCGTTATTGACCCGGCAGACGAAATAACTATTACACCAGGCGGCACTTATGCAATTTATACTGCACTTACAACCATATTGCAAAAAGAAGATGAAGTAATCATTTTTGAACCTGCTTATGACAGTTACCTCCCCAACATTGAAATAAACGGTGCCATTGCCATACCTGTCTCCTTATCTTTTCCGGAGTATAAAATAAACTGGCAATTGGTAAAAGAAAAAATTACAGCAAAAACAAAAGCCATCATCATCAACTCTCCGCACAACCCAAGCGGAAATGTTTTAGAAGAAAATGACATTGAGGCGTTGAGAAATATTGTAAAAGATACCGGGATTTTTATTATAAGCGATGAAGTGTATGAGCACCTTATTTTTGATGGCAAGAAACACCTTTCTATGCTTAACTATCCTGATTTGTACAAAAGAAGTTTTGTATGTTTTTCTTTTGGCAAAGTATATCATTGCACCGGTTGGAAAATGGGGTATTGTATTGCAGCACCGGCACTGATGAAAGAGTTTAGAAAAGTACACCAGTTCAATTGCTTTACCTGCAACAGCCCTGTGCAATATGCCCTGGCAGCATTTTTACAAAACAAAGATGCTTACTTACAGTTAGGCAGCTTACTACAGATAAAAAGAGATTTTTTTAAAGCAGGGATGCAGCAGACAAAGTTTAAAGCGCTGCCATCTTACGGAAGTTATTTTCAATTGTACAGTTATGAAAATATAAGTAACGAAAAAGAACATGATTTTGCCGTGCGTTTAATAAAAGAATACGGCGTTGCCACTATTCCTGTTTCTGCATTTTATAAAACGCCACAGCAAAATAAAGTACTGCGTTTTTGTTTTGCCAAAAAAGAGCAAACACTGGAGCGGGCTATAAACAAATTACAAAATATCTGATGGGGCTGTTTTGTTGGGATAGCAAGTCTATATTTGCAAAAACTTACACCACTCTTATGAAAAAGATTTTATTCGCACTATTTGCTTTATCTAAAGTTGCTGCAGGTTGCGGCCCTACCATTTACAAAGCGCAGGATTTTGACAGCCGCACTGCTACCCATAAGCTGGTAGCTATTTTACCAGCCGAAGTAAGTATTTTATTAAGGCCAAATGAAATGAAGAAAACCAGCATCGGAGAGTTGCAGCAGTCTGAAGAAAATACCGGCCTTAGCATACAGGATAAAATGTATAGCTGGTTTTTAAAAAGAAGCGGAAAGTTTAAATACACCGTAGCTTTTCAGGACATCAGTAAAACAAATGCTTTGTTACTTAAAAATGGTATTAAGTATGCAGATATGCGATCTAAAACCAAAGAAGAAATTGCAAAATTAGGGGTAGATGCAGTAATTTCATCCAGAGCATCTATGAAAAAACCGATGAGCGATGGCGCTGCTGTGGCTTTAGGCTTATTGATAGGTACGTGGGGAAGCACCAACAATGTGCAAACTTCTATCAGCATTAATGAAGCAACAAAAGGAGATTTAGTTTGGAAGTATGATTACACAGCGGCTGGTTCTATAGGCAGCAATACAGACAACCTTGTAAATGCTTTGATGCGGAATGCCTCTAAAAAATTCCCTTACAACGATAAATAAAAAAGTTATAAGTGTTACTTTTTGTATGGATCATCATCATAAGCTGTACATTAATAAAAGACAGTACAGCAATTATTGAAATTAATAAAACTAATGTTTGAAAACTGGCAAAGAAAGATGATTGTAAAAGTACAAATGCCGGTAACCTGAAAATAAAAAAACCACTCCGTATAAAACGAAGTGGTTTAAGTAATATCATTAACACATTAATTATCCGTTCATACTAATTAAAAACTCTGCATTATCTTTTGTGCCTTTCATATTTTTAAGCAAAGTATTCAATGCTTCTTCAGGGTTCATATCGGCCATGTGCTTACGCAATATCCACATGCGCTGAAAGGTATCTTTATCAAGCAACAGATCATCACGCCGGGTAGAGGAGGCAACAATATCAATAGCAGGATAAATCCGGCGGTTAGATAATTTACGCTCCAACTGCAGTTCCATATTACCAGTTCCTTTAAATTCTTCAAAAATAACTTCGTCCATTTTGCTGCCGGTATCTACCAGGGCTGTGGCAATAATAGTAAGCGATCCGCCATTTTCTATTTTACGTGCCGCACCAAAAAACTGTTTTGGTTTCTGCATAGCATTTGCTTCTACACCACCACTTAAAACCTTACCACTACTGGGTGCTACGGTGTTATGCGCCCTTGCCAAACGGGTTATGCTATCCAGCAGTATTACTACATCGTGGCCGCACTCTACCAAACGTTTTGCTTTTTGCAAAGCAATTGTAGAAACCTTTACATGTTTTTCTGCGGGTTCATCAAAAGTGCTTGCAATAACTTCTGCCTTTACACTGCGTTCCATATCGGTAACCTCTTCCGGTCTTTCATCCACCAGCACAATCATCAAATAACATTCCGGGTGATTTTCTGCTATTGCATTGGCCAGTTCTTTAAGCAACATGGTTTTACCCGTTTTTGGCTGGGCTACAATCAAGCCACGCTGTCCCTTACCAATGGGCGTAAACAAATCCATTATCCTGGTGCTGTAATTATCCGACCTTGTTGTAAGATTTAATTTTTCAAAAGGGAACAACGGGGTTAAATAATCAAACGGCACACGGTCCCTTACTTCTTCCGGGCTTTTGCCATTAATGGTTTCTACTTTTAATAAAGCGAAATATTTTTCGCCTTCTTTTGGCGGGCGAACAGAACCGTAAACGGTATCGCCGGTTTTTAAACCGAATAATTTTATTTGAGATGGGGATACATAAATATCATCGGGAGAAGAAAGATAATTATAATCGCTGCTGCGCAAAAATCCGTAGCCATCAGGCATCATTTCCAATACGCCTTCGCCCAATACCACGCCATCAAATTCTATATTAAAAGCGGGTTGTTCCCTGCGCTGGGGTTGTGGCCTGTTTTGATTATTTTGCTGTGCAGAGTCTTCCATCTGCACCTCGGGCTGTTGTATATCTTCTTCCTGCAGCATTTGCGCAATGGCAGCCGGAATAGTAGTTTGCTGATCGGTTATCGGTTGCAGATCCTCCTCCTCTTCGTCATTACGCTGCACCTCAACCAAGGGTTTTCTTACCGGCTTTTTTTCAAAATCGGCTCTTTTTGGTTTGGGAGCCGATGCATCTTTTTTATGCATTTCCTGCTGTTTTACTTCAGCCACTTCAGCAATATCAGAGGGGTCGGCTTTTGCAATACGTTTGCGTTTGGGTTTTTCGCCTTCAGGGCTTTTGTTTTCTGCTGTCATATCGGCTTGTTTGTCCAGGATTTTAGATACCAGATCCTGTTTATTTAATTTTTTTACGTTGGCAATGCCAAGTTCTTCTGCTATATCCAGCAGTTCTGGAACGAGGAGTTCGTTCAGTTGTAATATATCGTGCATAAAATATGAGAAAATCGATGTTTCAAAAAAGTTCCGCTGTGTTTTCTGTAAAATTGAAGTTGAAAATTGGTTCTGATGGAAGAGGTTGTAATGCTGAAGTAATTAGACTAGGATAATCTTCTAAACCTTTTCCAATGCAATAATACGCAGATTTATATAACAAAACAATTTTTTCTTTTAGGCATCCGGCGGGCATTTCCATTTCAACATTCACTAAGGCTACCGGTTTGCATTTTATTTTAAATGGCGGGGGTTAAATATTTATGCGGGTTTGCAGTTAATGTTTAAAATAATATGTTAGAAACTATTAAAATAATCCGTTTTTCTTAGTGACATTCGTGGCAAGTAGAAATTTTTATGCATCTTCTTACCTTAAATCCTAAAACAAAATAATGGCACATCTTAATGTTGAATTTAAAGCAGGTGCAAAAAATCTTTCCTTGCTGGAAAATAAATTAAAAGGATTAAACCCTTTTTTTAAAGGCGAAGACCACCAGATTGATACCTATTTTAATGTAGCGAAAGGAAGGCTGAAACTGCGTGAAGGCAATATAGAAAATGCGCTTATTTACTACGAAAGAGAAGATAAAGCCGGCAGCAAACAATCGCATATACTATTATACAGGCACGAGCCTGATAAAATACTGAGAGAAATTCTGATAACAACACACGGTATAAAAGTAGTGGTTGATAAACTGCGGCGCATTTATTTTATTGACAATGTAAAATTTCATTTTGACCGGGTAGCAGCATTAGGCAATTTTTTAGAAGTGGAGGCCATTGATGCCGATGGTACCATTGGCTTAGAAAAATTGACGCAGCAGTGTAAGCACTACGCAGCCTTTTTTGATATTGAAAAAGAAGATTACCTGGCAGTTTCTTACAGCGATATGATGGTGAGCAGAGCGGATAATAATGGGAGTTAATTTTAAACAGGCTATTGCTTTTCATAAAACAAATCTGTAATAATAGGAAAATGATCACTCAGTTTTTTCTTTACCCTTACAAACTGTTCTACTGTAAATCTTTTATCTGTAAAAATATTATCAATACGCAGCGTAGGCGAAATACTGTAAAAAGTACGTCCAATTGCGGAGCCCTTTTCTGCAAATGTATTTTTTAATCCTTTGCCAATGGTGCAGTAGGCATAACTGTTGGGCACATCATTAAAATCGCCACAAACAATTACCGGGTAAGGGCTTTCATCAAGCGCTTTTTTTATGCGGTCGCTTTGCAACTGCCTTTTTAAAAAACCAGTTTTAAACTTCTGAATTAAACTTTTAGATTTTTGAATATCTACTTCGTCTTTTAATGGATCTCCAATATATTTTAAATTACCCTCACTAAACCTGAGCGACTGGAGGTGAATATTAAAAACCCGGAACGTATCCGTTTCTTTTACAATATCAATGTATTGAAAAATGGAATTATAATCGTTAGGTGCATAGCTCATGGTATGCTGGTTTATAATAGGGTATTTAGAAAAAGTAATGATACCAAAATGATGCTTGCCATCAAAATCTAGTTTTTTATTGTAGGAAAAAAAATAGTTTGGGGTGTTTAGCCGCTTTGAAAAGTCGGGTATATAATTGATGGCAGAAGGAAAACTATCGCTTGCTACCATTTCCTGAAAGCAGGCTACATCTGGTTGATGCTGGTTTATGATGTCAATCATTTGCTGCTTTCTTTCGGGGTGTATTTTATGTTCCAGTATATCAAAATGCTCTACATTCCAGCTCATCACCCTTATATTGGCCGGGTGTTTTATAATAGTAAAGTTTACCGGCCACCTCACTGCAAATGCCTGGTGCAGCGGCTTCCACGCAAGTGCAATGCCCAGCAGACTTATAAAAATATACCGGGGTTTTACAAACAACCAAAAAATAAGAAACCCCAGCATCACCAATAAAAAATAAAGGGCAGCCAACGTAAAAAAACCTACAAACCAAAACTGCTGCGGATTAAACCACACACTGTAGCACCCCAGTAAAAAAAACAGTACAACTGCTATGTTGCAAAAAATAATAATCCCTTTGGTAAAGCGCCTGAAAGAATGGTAAGACATGCAATAAAGATAAGTGTAAAAACAGAAATGTGTAATAAAGCGTAAAGGCATAATATAACGGGTAAAAAAGTTATTGCAAAAGCGGATAATATGGTTTAAATTTAGGCAGCTCTTTTTGATTACATAAACTTTACATTATGAATTACCTGCAGCGCATAGAGGTTTGGGGAGATACCCATCACTCCAAATGGCTTGATATAATCCGGGTAGCTTTAGGAGTGTTTCTGATATATAAAGCCATTAGTTTTTTGGTGAATATGAGTACGGTTATGGGGCTTATGAAAAGCATGGGCGGCGGCTCCTTTAGCCTTGTTTTAATAGGCCAGTTTATTGTAATTGTACATTTAATGGGCGGGCTTTTAATTACGATAGGCTTACACACACGGCTGGCCTGCCTTATACAAATTCCTATTCTTATCGGCGCTATTATTTTACTTTATACTTCTTCGGGCAGCCTGCCGGTGCCATCTGCAGAATTATTTACCTCGGTGCTGGTGCTGCTGCTATTAATTTGTTTTTTAGTTTTCGGTAACGGCCCATGGTCATTTAATAAAATGTCTGTGGAAGAAAAAAGATAACCCCATCACCCCTTAAAGTTGCTGAGAAATGTTTTACTGCTGAATGGCTGCGGGATAGAAGCGGCACCGCAGCGCAGCGGAGGTATAGCGTATAGCCCGGTATGCTGTTGACCAATGATGAAAAAAGATGACAGCCCCAAAATATATTTTTACCGGTTGTATCCGTAGAGTGAGATGAGTATTTATAAATTTTCGTCTTCAGCAGCTTTTTTTAAAATATCTTTTTCTTCGTCGGTTAAAAAATGATAGCCCCGCTGGTTTATTTTATCTAATATTTCATCTACCCGTTGCTGTGTAATATTTGAGGTTTTGCTGTAAGGCAAACGGTTGCCTGTATTATAAAAAAGATTTTCTTTTACCGAAGTAGAATGGCCTTTTTTATTGGGGTTAAACAAATTAATAAACCAATAGTAAAAACGGTTCATCCATAAGCTGCCGTCTTTTCCTTTTCTTAAAAATACTACAAACAAAAAGCCTGCTGTTGCGCCGCCAATATGAGATAAAGCATGAGCTGCCCCCAAACCGGCTACTCCTGCAAAATCTATAAAAAGATAAATGGCCATCAATATCCATATTGAAATACCGCCACGTATCTGGGTAAAAAATTTAAAGTTTGGCGAAAGTGTAGTAGTAGCCATAGCCACCGCAATGGTAGCGGCATTGGCACCCAGTAACGAAGCGTTATTTATCTGTGGTTGCAATGCAGGTATAAAATGATTGGCTGCAATAAAAACAATACCACCCAGCACACCACCATAAATGTAAATAGGAATTAATTTATCATTGCCGGTCATCTGCTGTAATAATGATCCAAAAGCCCAAAGCCAGATCATATTGCTGATAAGGCGAATGATATTGCTGCCACTATCGCTAAACATATAAGTAATAAAAGTCCATGGCCGCTCACTTAATTTGGTAAGGCTGGCAGGCAATGCAAACCATTGCAGCACCTGTGCAGTAAACAATTGCGGTGTTTGATCATACACCAGGTAAGCCACCTGTATCACCATTAAAATAAGAAAGAAAATTACATTAATGGTAAACAGGTTCATCACTGCATTGCTGTCGTCTCCAAATGCAATTCCAAACCTTCTTTTACGTTTGTTTTTATATTCCTGGTATCTTTCAGACTCTCCCATAAAATTTATTATTCGCCATAAAATTACAGCAGTAATTGGTAAACGGGTGTTACTGCTAATAGAAAGTTTGTTTATTTGTTTTATTCCAATACAAAACAATTAAAAAACCAATTAATGCCCCGCCAACATGGGCAAAGTGGGCAATGCTATCGCCCTGTACTTTTGAAATACCCCCAAAAACATCTAATGCAATAATGCCCAGAATGGCCCATTTTGCTTTTACCGGAAAAGGAATAGGCATAATAAAAAGCTGTGTGTTTGGAAATAAATATCCAAAAGCTGCCAGTACGCCCATGATAGCGCCGGAGGCCCCAACAGTGCAGCCGATGCGCAATGCTAATTGATATTGTGCATTTAATTCGCTGCTGATAACGCTGTGATCTATCTGCCAGAACTCATACGCATAAGAACCCATTTGAGCCAAAGCTGCGCCAATGCCGCAGATAAAATAAAAAACAATAAATCTTTTGGGCCCCCAAACTTTTTCTATCATAGTTCCAAACATCCACAAGGCAAGCATATTAAATAATAAATGAAAAAAGCTGCCATGCATAAACATGTGCGTTATAATCTGGTGGGGTTTAAATACATCTGATTTGTAATGATGCAATGCAAATAAATCGTTTACACTGTTTAAATCAGCGCTGCCGCCAAAAGCAACCTGTGCAAAATATACCAGCGTATTTATAATAATGAGATTTAAAACAACGGGTGTTGTTCTTTGAGAGATTTGTCCTAATGCCATGCCGCAAAGTTAGTGGTTTAATGCCCTCAACTTTTTTAATAGAGGAGGCAGATTCTTAAAAATTTGAAAAAATTATTTTAATATCAGCAGCGCCACACTTTCTATATGATGCGTATGCGGAAACATATCTACGGGTTGCACTTTTGCCACCCTGTATTTTTGGCTTAGCAAAGCTATATCCCTGGCTTGTGTAGCTGTATTACAACTTACATACACTATTTTTGGGGCAGCTATTTCCATTAATTTATTTACTAATTTTTCGTGCATGCCTGCCCGTGGGGGATCTGTAATAATTACATCGGGCCGCCCATTTTCAGTAAAGAAATCATCATTGCATATTTTAATTACATCGCCTGCAAAAAAATGGGCATGGTTAATATTATTAAGCGCTGCATTTTTTTTAGCGTCTTCTATGGCTTCTTCAATCAGCTCTACCCCAATTATTTTTTTGGCCAGTTTACTTACAAAAATGCCGATACTGCCAGTGCCGCAATAAAGATCATAAACGGTTTCTGTGCCGGTAAGTCCTGCAAAATCACGGGTTATACTGTATAGTTTTTCTGCCTGTTTTGTATTGGTCTGAAAAAAAGATTTTGGGCTGATAATGAATTTAAAATCTTCAAGCACTTCTGTTACATACCCTTTACCGTAATATACCTGCGGCTGCAGATCATAAATACTGTCGTTCCATTTTGGGTTGATGGTGTATAATAAAGTAGTGATAGACGGCACCTGTGCCAGTAAATGATCCAATAGTTTTTTACGGTCGTTTTCTTCTTCGTAATTGATGCACACATTTACCATCAGCTCGCCGGTGCTGCAATAGCGTATTATAATATTACGCAGCCAGCCGGTATGCTCTCTTATATCATAAAATGAAAAATTATTTTCTTTTGCAAAATCACGGATGGTATTTCTTATCCGGTTATTTACATCATCCATTAAATGGCATTCAAAAATATCAATCACTTTATCAAAAATACGGGGCACGTGAAATCCTAAAGCATTCTGTTGTGGAACTGTTTCATCACCGCTAATTTCGTTGGGCAGTAAAAACCGTTTATTGCTAAAAGTAAACTCCAGCTTATTTCTGTAATGCACAGTTTCGGTAGCACCGGCAATAGGTAAAATTTCCAATTCATCCAGTTTTCCAATTCGTTTTAAATTTTGGGTTGCTTCCTGCTGTTTGTATTGCAATTGTTTTTTATATGGCAGCATTTGCCACCTGCATCCACCACAAACACCAAAATGACGGCAAAATGGTTGCACCCTTTCTGCAGACAAATGCTGCATCTTTAAAACCCTTCCTTCTGCCCAGTCTTTTTTATTTTTTATAAGAAGAATGTCAGCAGTATCCCCCGGCACCGCACCTTCAATAAATATCACTTTGCCATCTACCCTTGCAAGTGCTTTTCCTTCGGCGGCATAATCTGTTACCGCAATATTTTCCAGAATTATTCTTTTATTTTTTTTACTCACGGGGTAAAATTAATTATTTAATATTTGTTGTTGTTTGTTAATAGTATGTAATTTTTAAATAACAGCCCTGGGTTAAAATGCACATAACGGCCTATTTTAAATACATTTGTTTACTTTTTTACCGATATGAGAAAAATACTTTTTACCCTTTGGTTTTCTTTTTTTATAATTCCATTTTGCCATTCGCAGGGTTACCTGGTAAGCGTGCAAAGCAATTATGCATCTGGCATTGCCTATTTAGCATTTCATAGCGGCACTAATAATTTCAGTGTACAGGATTCCGGCGCAGTGAGTAATAAGGGCCTGGTTATTTTTAAAGGCACAAAAAAATTACCGGGCGGTATTTATGCCATTGTTTTGCCGGGCAAAAAATTTTCAGCAGATTTTTTGATAGATAAAGAACAAAACATCAGCATAAAAGCAGATACTGCAAACCTGGCCAATATGATTGTAACAGGCACTAAAGAAAATGTGCTTTTTCAGCAATATCAAAAATTTGTAAACGCAAAAGGTAAACAAATGATGCTGGAAAGAAACGCATACGGTAAAGCGGCTACTGCCAAAGATTCTGTGCTGCATGAAATTAATTACAACAGGTATAACGACGAGTTGAATAATTACAGGAACGGGATTATTAAAAACCAGCCAAATTCTATGATGGCGGCCTTGCTGTATGCCATGAAGGACCCACCTTATCCAAAAAAAATACCATTAACACAGCAGGATTCTTTAGACAATTATAATTTTTATAAACAGCATTACTGGGATGGTATAACGTTTATGGACGAACGCATTCTGCGCACGCCGTTTTTTTTGCCAAAGCTGGAAAAATATTACCGCCAGGTATTGCCGCAGGCCGCAGACAGCATTATAAAAGATATTGACTATAAATTATTACTGGCACGCACCGCCCCCGAAATGTATAAGTTTTTATTAAATTGGTTTACCGATGAATATATAAACCCAAAATATATGGGGCAGGATGCTGTGTTTGTACACCTGTTTGAAAAATACCACAGCAAAGGGCTGACTAACTGGCTTAATAAAAAACAATTGGATATTATTACCCGCAGGGCTTACATGCAAATGGCAAATCTTATTGGCGAAAAAGCTGCCAATATTGAAATGCTTGATACTGCCGGAAAACCATCAGCATTATACGATGTGAATGCAGACTACACCGTACTTGTTTTTTGGGACCCCAACTGCAGCCACTGTAAAGAAGAACTGCCAAAAATAGATTCTGTGTACAGGGCAAGCTGGCAAAAAAACAATGTGAAAATATATGCAGTACTTACTGAAAATGAAAAAGCCGCCTGGCTTAAATATATACAGCTACACAATCTTACCGGCTGGGTAAACGTTTACGAAACCAAAGAAATGGAAGCCGCTAATGCGGCGGCACAAAAGCCGGGTTTCAGGCAATTGTTTGATGTAACTATGACACCTACTTTATTTTTACTTGATAAAGACAAAAGGATCATTGGCAAAAAACTAAGCTGGCAGCAATTAAATGATTTTTTACAATTAAAAATAACAACTCCAAAACAATAAATTTCAAGTAATAAAAACTAACCACAGATGAAAAAATTGTTCCTGCTGCTTACAATTATTTTAAGTGCAGTAGTTGTTTCGGCGCAAACATTAATTACTTATGGCAACAGCAGTATAAGCAAAGAAGAATTTTTAAGGGCCTATAATAAAAATAAGTCTGCCGCAGCCGATAAAGAAAAATCTTTAAGAGAGTACATAGAATTGTACAGCAATTTTAAATTAAAAGTAAAAGCCGCACAGGAACTCCGCTTAGATACTTTATTACAGATAGCTTATGATGTACAAAACTTCCGGAACCAGATAGTAGAAAATTATCTGAGTGATGAAAAAGGGATGAAAAAATTGCAGGATGAAGCATTTGCCAGAAGCCAGAAAGATCTGCATACACTGCATTTTTATGCACCGGTAGCTGCCAATGCAACGCCTGCAGATACATTAAAGGCATACACCGCCATTGCCGAAATTTACAAACAATTAAAAAACGGAAATAGCAATTATACAGGTATAGTAAATAATGCTATGGTTGCAAAGCAAACAGATATTGGATTTATAACAGTATTTACAGTACCATACGAATATGAAAATATTATTTACGCCCTTAACCCAGGCGGTGTAAGCAGCCCATACCGGTCAAAAAACGGCTGGCATATTTTTAAGGTTACAGAAGAAAGAGAAAGTACAGGCAAATGGAAAGCAGCACAAATATTATTTTCTTTTCCGCCAGATGCAGATGCAGAAACTAAAGCAGCCATTAAAAATAATGCAGATTCTGTTTATACTTTATTGCAAAAAGGATTAGCTTTTGGCGTAGCAGCCAAAACTTACAGTAATGATAAACTTACTTACTTAACCGACGGCGAAATGACTGAGTTTGGTGCAGGAAAATATTCTTATTCTTTCGAAAATGAAATTTTTAAATTAAAAAAAGATGGAGAAATAAGTAAGCCATTTGCTACCGCGTTTGGTTACCATATTGTAAAACGCATTGGTAACACACCCACACCTAAAAATAAATCAGACGAAGGCTATCAATTTGACCTGAAGCAAAAAGTAATGCAGGACGCAAGGGTAAATACAGAAAAAGATAAATTTGCAAAAGAAATTGTGCAGAAAACAGAATTAAAAAAATCGACTGCTGTATCAGAAAACGATTTGTTCAGGTATGCAGACAGTGTAATAAAAAACCCCTCACTGCAGCAGTACGAAAACTTTGCCATCAGTAAAAAAACTGTTGCCAGCTTTGCCAAAGGATCTTTAAAAGGAAGTGACTGGCTAAAGTTTGTAAAAGAATATAAAGCTAATTATGAACAGTATAAGGGCGAAACAAACAGGCAGCTTTGGGATAAATTTATTACGGTTTCGGCGGTAGATTATTACAAAAAAAATTTAGAAACGTACAATAAAGATTTTAAATTTCAGATGCAGGAATTTAAAGAAGGCAATATGCTTTTTGAAATTATGGAACGCAATGTATGGAACAAAGCCATTACTGACAGCACCGGCTTACTTAAATATTATGATGCCCACAAAACAAAATATAAGTGGGCTGCAAGTGCCGATGTACTGGTGTTTAACTGCAGCAATGTAAAAAATGCAGAAGAAGCAATGGCCGCTGTAAAAACTGGTAAATACTGGAAAATAACCGCAGAAGAAAGTAATGCTGCGGTGCAGGCAGACAGTGGCCGTTATGAACTTACACAGATTACAGGTGCCAGTATTACAACCCCGCCTGAAAAAAATTCGTATTCTGCCATTACAACCAATGCAGATGGCACTACAGTATTTGTAAAATATTTAAACATTTATAAACCCAACCTGCAACGTAGTTTTGAAGCGGCAAAAGGGCTTGTGATTAATGATTATCAAAATGTGCTGGAGCAGAACTGGCTGGCACGGTTAAAATTAAAATATCCGGTAAAAATAAATGAATCCGTATTTAAGCAATTACTATTACCATAATTAATTAAATGTTTTTTCAAAAGCCTGTTACTGTGTTGGCAGGCTTTTTGTTTATGGGCAAATACTATTAATAAATATTTGCATTGTTTACTTAGAGAATGTAAATAAAGTATTTAAAATAATTTGTAACCAAAAAACCACAAAATGAAAAAACTATTAGCGGCCTTAACGCTTACGGGCCTTTACAGCATTGCCAATGCACAAACATTTTATGCCCAGGGCGGGGTAAATCTTGCCAACATTACTTCTACAAATAGCGGCCAGACAGAAAATAATAATATGCTTACTACTTTTAATGTTGGCTTTATGTCAAGGTTTGGATTATCTAAAATTGTGGATCTTGAAGCAGGCCTGCTGCTTGATGGCAGAGGTTCTAAAGCAGAAACTTATTTTAACGGAGGCAATGATTATGTAAAATCTAAATTTAACCCGTTGTACCTGGAAGTGCCTTTAAACGTAGTATTAAATGTTCCGCTTCAAAACAAAACAGGTTTATTTTTTAATGCAGGCCCTTATATAGCAATTGGTGTTGGCGGCAAATCTAAAACAGATACTAAACTTGGGGCATTAACTTCATCATCAGAAAGCAAAATCAAATTCAGCAATGATAATCCATTTACATCACAGCAGGATGATGCTGCTTATGATAAATTAAAAAGATTTGATTTTGGTGTAAATCTTGGTGGCGGTTTCGATTTTAAAAAGCTGATCCTAAAAGCCAATTATGGGTATGGCCTGGCCAAAATAAATTCTACTCAAAGCAATAATACTGTAAACGATAAAAATAAATATCGCACTGTTAGTATTTCAATTGGTATTCCATTGGGGGAATAATACAGCTATCCAACCGCATTATACAATGATGGATTGGACTAATTTGAAAATCCATTCAGTATAAAAATGTTCATTGAGCAAAATTGAACAAAGGCAAAGGTTCTCCGCAGCGGAGGGCCTTTTGTTTTATAAATTACTTACCACGGCAGCAATAATATGGGGCTTGCCAAGGGTATAATAATGCAGTATCGGCACGCCGGCTTTTTTTAATTCCCTGGATTGTTGCAATAACCATTCAGTACCTACTTTTTCTACTTCTTCATCCGATTTGCATTTGATCATTTCTGTAGAAAGTGCAGTGGGCAAATCAATATGAAAAATTTTGGGCAATATGGTCAGTTGTTTTTTATTATACACGGGTTTTAATCCCGGAATAATGGGAACCGTAATTCCTATCTCCCGGCAGGCATTTACAAAAGAAAAATATTTTGTATTATCAAAAAACATTTGGGTTACAATATAATCTGCGCCTGCATCTACTTTCTGTTTCAGGTATTGTAAATCCGTATCCATATTAGGCGCTTCAAAATGTTTTTCGGGGTAGCCGGCCACGCCAATACAGAATTTTGTTTTATTGGTATTCTTTAAATCTTCTTCAAGATAAATGCCCGCATTTAAATTATTTACCTGTTTTAATAAATCTATGGCGTATTGGTGGCCACCTGGTTCGGATTCAAAACTGGTTTCGTTTTTTGCGGCATCGCCCCTCAGTACAAGAACATTATCAATGCCAAGATAATTCAGGTTTATCAATGCATCTTCTGTTTCGTTTATGCTGAATCCGCCACAGATAAGGTGCGGCACGGTATCTACAGTATATTTATTCATGATGGCTGCACAAATAGATTCTGTACCCGGCCTTTTACGTACCACCACTTTTTCAAAAGTGCCATCTGCTTTTTTCTTAAAAACATGTTCACTTCTGTGGTAAGTAACATTAATGTAGGAGGGTTTAAATTCCATCAAAGGATCCAGATGCTGGTAAAGGGATTGTATTCCCTTTCCTTTCAGGGGCGGAAGAATCTCAAAAGAAATCAGTGTTTCGGTGGCCTGGTTTAAATGGTCTATTACTTTCATATTTTAAAAATAGCCGTAAAGATAAACCCTAAATGCAAAAAACCCTGTGTTTGTATAACAGGGTTTTTAATTTTATGTATAAAAACAAATCTATAGGGTGTTCATGTTGGTTGTAATACCGCAGAAAAGTGTATTGGATCTATTTACTGTTTATAAGCGGTATTACTTTTAATATCCAATGTAAAATAGCATCGCCGGCAATAAGATAAAATGAGAAAAAAGTAGTAGATAAATTAAATAATAAGCCGCTGTACAAAGTGTACAGCGGCTTATCATTTATAAAAAATTATACCAGTTAAAACCTGAATCCTACACATAAACCCGAACGCACACCAGCCCATGGCCCATTAAAATTTATGGTAGCCCCATTGCCATCTACGGCATACGTTATTTTGGTTAATGGAATATTTAGTTTACTTAATTCATCTCTTAAAGATTGTTGCTCAAATGGGGTAAGTGTTTTTTGCCCACTTACTTTTCCGTTGGATTTGCCATAGTTTGGCCCTAATATCCACCAGTCAAGATAAACCTGCTTGCCAAGCTTCCATTGTGAGCCAAGCAGAAAGCCTCCGGTAAATGTAGTAACGCCTCCTGCCAATGGGATAGTTTTTGTAACTCCGCCATCATCATAATTATAAGGAAGGTCTGCGGTATATCTTGTTACGCCAGCAAATGGCGCAATGTAAAACCCGTTAAAAACTCCTTTGCGGCCAAGGTAAAATCTTACTTCGGGGATAAAAGCAAAATTGCCAGCATTAATATTATCTATTTGCTTTTTTGTTTCAGGATCATTTACGGCATTTTTAATAATGCGCTTAAATGGCAGGCTACCTTTGGGCATAAACCTAAAGGTTGCGGCTACAGCAATTTTTTTGCTGACTGCCCTTTCAAATTGCACAGAAATATTTTTAAGTGCCAGTGCAAACAAATTAATCTTCACGATGTTTTTCTGCTCTATGGCGCCGGCTGTTTTTTCCTGTGCCATTGCGGTATTGCAGGCCACGCAAATACTCAGTAACATAAATACTTTTTTCATTTCATTTTATTTTTAGTTAGAAGTCATCAGGCGATAAAATTATTAATCAGTGGTACAAATAAGATGTGAAAATAATAGTAATTTCTATTACATCAGCCCTGTTTTTTTCAATACTTCAATCCGGCTGCTCAACCGTAACCTGCAAAAAGAATTTTAAAAAAATAGTACTGCGTTACTGCTTACCGTAATTGGTTACAGGAACCCACTGGCGCAGGTATGCAGCCGGGAAAAGTGCGTTAGGATATCTGTGCCAATAAAGTACCCCAAATAATTATACCCCACTCTTTGTATATTTTAGCATGGGCAAATAATATAAATTCCCCCACTGGGTAAGAATATTATTGGCACCGATACGCTACGCACAAAGCTGTTCTGCATATCCCACACTGGCGCAATTGTTCCGCAGGATTATTGTGACATACAATGCAACCCGGTATGAGACCGGGAGTACGAAGGAATATACATTTAATAAAGATTCAGCTATTCTTCCGCCCCCGGTCTGGTCTCCCGATCTACGGCAAATCAAAACATTAATGGCTAATATAATCTGTTAAGAAACTTAATTAAAAAAATGTAATTGCCCAATGGCTTATTTTTGTTATAAATAATTTTTAGTGAGCCTGACCATACAAACCAAAAACTTAGTAAAAATTTACGGCAGCCGCACTGTGGTAAATAATGTTTCCTTTAATGTAAAACAGGGAGAAATTGTTGGTTTGCTGGGGCCCAATGGCGCCGGTAAAACCACATCTTTTTACCAGGTGGTAGGCTTGGTAAAACCCGATGAAGGCGAAGTTTTTTTAAACGACATCAACATTACCAAACTGCCCATGTACAAAAGGGCGCAAATGGGTATTGGCTATTTGCCGCAGGAAGCAAGTATATTTAGAAAACTAAGTGTAGAAGATAATATTACTGCCGTACTGGAAATGACTAAACTTAAAAAAATTGCCCAAAAAGAAAAACTGGAATCTTTATTAAATGAATTTCGGCTGCAGCATGTACGAAAAAATAATGGCGATACCCTTAGTGGCGGCGAGCGCAGAAGAACAGAAATAGCCAGGGCTTTGGCAGTGGACCCAAAATTTATTTTGCTGGATGAACCCTTTGCCGGTGTGGACCCAATTGCGGTAGAAGATATACAGGCCATTATTGCCAAATTAAAATATAAAAATATTGGTATCCTTATTACCGACCACAATGTAACAGAAACATTGTCTATTTGCGACCGGGCTTATCTGCTTATTGACGGAAGTATTTTTAAGCACGGCACTGCCGAAGAACTGGCCAATGATGAGCAGGTAAGAAGATTATACCTCGGCAAAAATTTTGAACTGAAAAGGAAAGACTATTTACACGAACAGGCAGCGCAATAACCTTTACCGCTGATATTATTGTAATAACTGATTTATTCAAACAATAAAATCATACCAGTATTTAAGAAATATAACCGGTAAAATCCCCGCCCTAACCAAACAGCCGGCCAGGCTTGTGTTCTACGTTACCCGTGTCATTCCTGTTTCTATTATTCACAGTAACTCCTAACCTTTTATTTTACACTATTTTTGCAGTATGCCCCAAATAAACTGGAACGATACAATAAACTTAGTAAGCAAACTAACCCCCACCCGTTTATGGAATGGCATAAAAGTGCTAAGCAGTTTTTACATTAGCAGGCTGTTAAATAAGCCGGTGCAGTGGGGTTATCCCGTTTCTATTTCTTTTGAGCCTACTACAAGCTGCAATCTACGTTGCCCCGAGTGCCCAAGCGGATTACGTGCATTTACACGCCCTACAGGAATGTTGCAAAAGAATTTTTTCAGTAAGACTATTGATGATATTCATAAAGAACTTCTTTATCTCATTTTTTATTTTCAGGGCGAGCCTTATTTAAATACAGATTTCCTGGAGATGGTAAAGTATGCATCCGGCAAAGGCATTTACACTGCCACCTCTACCAATGCACATTACCTAACGGATGAGGCTGCACGAAAAACAGTGGAAAGCGGTTTAGACCGCCTGATCATTTCTATTGATGGCACTACACAGGATGTGTATAAGCAATACCGTATTGGCGGCAATATTGATAAAGTAATAGCTGGCGCAAAAAATATTGTAAAATGGAAAAAAGAATTAAACAGTAAAACACCGTTTGTGTTTTTTCAGTTTTTGGTAGTAAAGCCCAACGAACACCAGATAGAAGATATAAAAAAACTGGCCAAAGAAGTGGGCGTAGATGAAGTGCGTTTTAAAACAGCCCAGGTATATGATTATAAAAATGATCCCAATCAGTTAATTCCGGTAAATAATAAATTCAGCCGGTACAATAAAAATGCGGATGGCACTTATACCCCTAAAAATAAAATGGCCAACCGCTGCTGGAAACTGCAGCATTCAAATGTTATTACCTGGGATGGGCTTGTAGTACCCTGCTGCTTTGATAAAGATGCCACACACCGCTTGGGCAATTTAAAAAATGAATCTTTTAAAAACATCTGGCACAACAGTAATTACAAACAGTTCCGGGCAGAGCTTATGAAGGGCCGTAAGAATATTGATATTTGTGCCAACTGCAGCGAGGGCGTTTCTGTTTGGAAAGATTAATAAGTCTATTATAATATTTAAACGCCGTAAAAATATGGAACAAAATATATTTAATGAACGCCTGCGCCAGATACTCATACTTATCCTCATCATTCTAACGGGTGGCTTACTGGTTGTAAATTTATCTGTTTTTTTACCGGGTTTATTGGGTGGGGTTACTTTATACATTTTAAGCCGCTCCTTATATTTTCAGCTTATCTACAAAAAAAAATGGAAAAAAGGTTTTACAGCACTGTTGTTTATTATGGGTCATTTAATCATAATTGCCTTACCGGTATGGCTTAGTATAAATCTTATTTCTCCTAAAATAAGTGCGGTATTTGCCAACCAGGATAAAATTGTACAAACTATACAATCTGTATCCGATAAAATACTGGAGAAAACCGGCATACAGGTTTTATCACCTGAAAACACAAGATCTATTGCGCAAAAAGTATCTTCCTTCATTCCCAGGCTTTTAAATAGTACGGCTGTAGTACTGGCAAATTTATTAATGATGTTTTTTTTACTTTATTATTTATTAACCAACGGAAAAGAAGCAGAAAAATACCTGCACCGCATTATTCCACTAAAACCTCATAATATAAATACGCTTGCAACTGAAACCAAAATGATGATAAAAGCCAATGCTTTGGGTATTCCGGTTATCTGTATTGTTCAGGGGGCTTTTGCTGCACTTGGTTATTGGATATTTGCTGTCCCGGACTGGGCAATGTGGGGCTTTGTTACCGGGGTATTTGCATTTTTCCCCTTTCTGGGTACAATGATTATCTGGATTCCTTTAGCAGGGTATTTGTTTATGCAGGGTAATACCTGGCCCGCAATAGGGCTTTCCATATACAGCATTGTGGTTACCGGCAATGTAGATTATATAGCAAGGCTGAGCCTCATGAAAAAAATGGGAAACGTTCATCCACTCATAACTGTACTTGGCGTAATTGCAGGGTTAAGTCTTTTCGGTTTTATCGGCCTTATTTTCGGCCCGTTACTCATCAGCTATTTTATTATTATGGTAAAAATTTATGTAAATGAATTTGGCGGCGATATTTTGCCTTTGGCAAATACAAATACTTCTACTATACAGGAAGAATAAAAGATTTTATGTTTTAATGCTTAAAATATCAATATAATTATTCAATCATTACACAGAGGTTTGTAAACAGCGCAGGAAAAACGGGCAGGTGCAGAAGAATTTTTTTATTATTGTACTTTCAATTATTATGGGGATAGAAAACGATATAAACCAGGCTAAATTCAGGAACGAATATCAGAAAGCAGCCATCAATTTCATTTATACTTTTAACTGGATGAATGAAAAAATGAAAGCCATTTTTGAAAGAGAAGATATTACTACGCAGCAGTTTAATATACTGCGTATTTTACGTGGCGCAGGCAAGCCCATCTCTACTTTACAGATAAGGCAGCGTATGCTGGATAAAATGAGTGACACCAGCAGGATAGTGGATCGTCTTGTGGTAAAGGGCCTCACAAAAAAGATGATTTGTAATAATGATAAAAGACTCGTGGACGTAAGTATTACCGGTAAAGGAAAAAAACTGCTTGAAAAATTAGATAAATACGATGATGAGATGGATGCTATAATGAGTAATCTTGAGGAGGCAGAAGCAAAAACGTTTACTAAACTATTAGATAAAATACGCTCCGGCAAATAATTAACCGCTATGAAATTTTTTTTATTTTCAATCTGCTTATTTTTTTTATTTTTTTATGCCGCTGCACA
Organism: Bacteroidota bacterium; assembly: GCA_031367625.1. Classification (GTDB taxonomy): domain Bacteria; phylum Bacteroidota; class Bacteroidia; order Chitinophagales; family Chitinophagaceae; genus Ferruginibacter. The sequence continues at coordinate 3,652 of JANLQE010000342.1, read as the reverse complement.
GCCGCCTGCAAAGCCCGAGTTCAGGGCGGTATGGGTAGCTACAGTAGATAATATTGACTGGCCCGATCAGCCCACTATTAACAGCGAAATGCAAAAAGCCGAATTCATAAAACTGCTGGATATGCACAAAAGAAACGGTATGAATGCAGTAATAGTGCAGGTAAGGCCCTGCACAGATGCATTTTATCCCTCCCCTTTTGAACCCTGGAGCCAATGGCTTACCGGCAGGCAGGGGCAGCCACCTTTCCCCTATTATGACCCACTGGCTTTTATGATAACGGAAACGCATAAACGGGGAATGGAGTTTCATGCCTGGATGAATCCGTACAGGGCTGTTTTCAACATTTATAATTCTTCCATTACCCCCACACACATCACCAAAATTCATCCCGAATGGTTTCTTGTGTATGGAGATAAAAAATATTTTGACCCCGGAAATAAAGAAGTACAGAAATATGTAACTGCGGTGGTAAAAGATGTTGTAAGCAGGTATGATGTAGATGCCATTCATTTTGACGATTATTTTTATCCATACCGTATTGCAGGAAAAGAATTTCCGGACGATGCAAAATACCGGCAGTATGGTAAAGGCATTAATAAAGACGACTGGCGCAGGGGCAATGTAGATTCCATTATACTTATGCTGAGCAAAACCATAAAAGAAGCCAACAAAAAATGCCAGTTTGGTATAAGCCCTTTTGGTGTGTGGCGCAATGCAGATAAAGATATAAATGGCAGCAATACCAAAGCCGGCCAAACTAACTACGATGATCTTTATGCCGATATTTTATTATGGCTTAAAAACGGCTGGATAGATTATGTAACGCCTCAGTTGTATTGGGAGTTTGGCCATAAAGCGGCTTCATTTGATGTGCTGGTAGATTGGTGGAGCAAACATACTTATGGAAAAAACTGCTATATCGGGCTGGGCATTTATAAGGGCGGCAGCAATGATGCATGGAAAGATAAAACACAACTGCCCCGGCAAATTAAAATGATAAGAAACACCCCAAACATACAGGGCATGGCGTTCTTCAGCAGTAAAACTTTTGAAAAAAATCCAAATGGCTGGAGCGATAGTCTTAGGCTGAATTATTTTAAAGACCCTGCCCCGGCTCCGGTAACAAAATAAAAAAGATTAATTTATTAAGAAGCCAATCAGTTGATCAATCATCAACAGTGGTTCTGCTTTTCGCTTGTAGTCCCGCAAAGGACTGGTGCTACCGCTGCAACCTGCGTTTGCCGGGCCGGCAGGTGAGCGCTTAGCCTTCAGCGTTTATATTTCAATCAGCATTTATAAATCAACCCTGTTTTTAAAATAGAGATATACATTAATTGCCTGGTTTTAAAACAGCGGTTCCCTTTTTTCCCTCCATCCAATCACAGTATTGTACGGAGCCTATCCTGAATTTGAAGGGTATTTTTGTAACGGACTCAAACTTTATTTCCTGCTTACAAAAAAAACTAAGATTACAGCTATAAAAATTAGATGGTATGCCCGAAACGGGGAGGTTATTGTAAATTTTATTATAAGTAAAGCTGGAAAAAGAATAATTGAAACCCTTATTGGTATTGAGTTGTATAGGTAAATGCTGAGAAAGAGCTACATTTGTAGCAAAAATCATGCAAAAAATTAAAAATTTCCTTTTATCTTTCACTTTTAAATATTGTTGGTTGTAAATTTACGGCCTAATTGATTGCATAGTTTCCTATTTTTTTTAAACAGGTGATAAAAAAATAAATCCCCGGCAATAACTTTTTATAAATGGCATTACATCAGAGTTTACAGCAAAAATTACTTCAAAAACTTTCTCCTCAGCAAATACAGTTGATGAAGTTGCTGCAGGTACCCACTGCAATACTGGATGAACGTATAAAAGAAGAAATGGAAGAAAACCCGGCGTTGGAGCAGAGCGAAGACGGACATGAAGATGAATTTGAAAATGATGAATTTAAAGAGAATACAGAAGACGAATTTGAAGTTGACGGCAGTTCCGATGAATATGAAAATATTGATATTAGTGATTATGTACATGAAGGCGATGATGATGTTGGCGATTATAAATTACGGGATGATAATTATCCTGAACAGGATGACAGCAGGGTAATACCTCATAAGGTAGAAACCAGTTTTATAGAACTTATGCTGCAGCAGTTGGGTATGCTGAAGCTCACCGAACATCAACAGAAAATAGCAGAACATATTGTGGGTAGCCTGGATGATGATGGTTATCTGCGCAGAGAAATAAATGCCATTATTGATGATTTGGCTTTCAGGCAAAATATAGATACAGACACAGGGGAAATAAGCGAACTGTTATTACAAATACAGCAGTTTGACCCACCGGGCGTAGGAGCAAGAAACCTGCAGGAATGTTTATTGCTTCAACTGGAAAGAAAAATAAACCACGGCAAATCCGTAGAGTTAGCCATTAAAGTTTTAGATAAATATTTTGATGAATTTACCAAGAAGCATTACGAGAAAATTCAACGTGCACTCAATTTATCCGATGAACAGCTACGGGAAATTATCGGACAGATTGTAAAGCTAAACCCAAAGCCGGGTGGTATTACAGGCGAAAGTGGTAAAGGCGCAAACTACATTATCCCGGATTTTTTTATTTTAAATAATATTGGTAAACTGGAGCTTACGCTTAACAGTAAAAACGCTCCGGATCTGCGCATTAGCGAAGGCTACAGGGATATGTTAAAGGATTATGACAAAGGCACCAAAAAAGATAAACGGCAAAAAGAAGCAGTGTTATTTATCAAGCAAAAAATAGATTCTGCCAAATGGTTTATTGATGCCATTAAGCAAAGGCAAAACACTTTGCTTAATACTATGGAAGCGATCATGAATTACCAGCACGATTTTTTTCTAACTGGCGATGAAACAGATTTGCGGCCCATGATTTTAAAAGACATAGCAGAGCGTACCAACCTGGACATTTCTACAGTAAGCCGGGTAGCCAACAGTAAATTTGTGCAAACAGAGTTTGGAACATACCGCCTAAAATTCTTTTTCAGCGAAAGCCTTCAGACAGACAGTGGCGAAGAGGTGAGTACACGTGAAGTAAAAAAAATTCTTACAGATATTATTGAAGAAGAAAGTAAAAAACATCCTTACAGTGATGAGAAACTTACCGAAATGCTTCAAGAAAAAGGGTATAATATTGCACGCCGTACGGTGGCCAAATACCGGGAGCAATTAAATATTCCAGTGGCCCGCCTTAGAAAAATACTGTAAAAGTTTTATGATGAGCAACACTTTAGCAGAAAAGCAATTGAGTGCAAACCACACTTCCCCCTTTTTAAAATGGGTAGCTGTATTTATTTCTTATGTTTTTCATCCCATTTTCATTCCTGTTTATACCATTTGGTTTTTAGTCTATATCCATCCGTCTTATTTTTCTGGCTTCTCCGCTGCTGCTAAAAAGCAAACAATTTTAATTATTATCCTTAACCTTGTATTTTTCCCTTTGTTGAGTGTACTGCTTTTAAAAGCAGTAGGTTTTATACAATCCATTTTTTTAAGCACACAAAAAGACAGGATAATACCCTACATGGCATGTGGTATTTTCTTTTTCTGGGGATATACTATTTTTAAACAGCAGGATTTATACCCGGCTGTTTTAGCTTCGTTCATTTTCGG
>JANLQE010000333.1:0-6400 GCA_031367625.1 Bacteroidota bacterium | reverse complement strand
CCTGGTGACTATTCATATTGCCTGTTCACCGATTTGTACTTTTAAGAAAATTGTAATCAAACTACTTTTACGTCATCAAAATATTTATAAAAAAATCAATTACAATTAAATTTAAAAAATGAAAAAATTTATCTCAGGCGTAATTTTATTTTCAGCCAGTTCTCTGTTCACGCTTAACAGTTGTAAAAAAGTTGACACTGTTATCCCTGTTGCATCTGCAACAGGCAATGTAGCTGCTATAAAAGCAGACCCCTCACTTACTATTTTTTCTATTATAGAAAGTAAGTCAATTGATGATAGTTTATTTAACAGGAGTATAAGTATTTTAGCGCCGGTAGATTCTGCCTTTATAAATGCAGGGATCACGGCTGCTGTGGCTGCTGCATTAAGTACTGCAGCCTGCGATTCTATTATAAAATATTATACAACGGCAGGAAATATAAATTTTGGAAATACTGTAAATGCCGAAACAGGTTTTATTTCATCGCTCGGTTCTTCATTTTTTGCGGATAGCTCCACTACCGCAAAATATTTTAATGGCGTAGCTACTGTTTCTGCAAGCCCAACAATTGCAGGTACAAGTTCTATTTATAAGCTTACTCAATTTATAAATGTTCCAAAGGCAACTGTTGCACAAATTACAGCGGCAGATACTACACTTAGTTTATTTAACGAGGCACTAAACGTTACAAACTTAACCCCAAATTTAGCTACTGGTTCTTTTACATTACTAATGCCTGCCAATGCCGCATTTGCAGCAGCAGGATATCCTACAATTGCCAGTATTGACAGTGCAAATATTAATACACTAAATCAAATTTTATTGTACCACGTAATAGCTAATAACTATTTTGAAAATGATATTGCTTTACAAACTATGCTTACCACTATGCAAGGCAGTACCCTGCAGGTGAGTAATAACGGTGTTTTAAAGTTGACAGGAAACTCCGACCCTGGTACACCAGCCAGCTTTTTAAGTAATGGTATATTTGCAGGAAATGTTTTGGCTTATAAAATTGATACCGTTTTGTTGCCTTAAATAACCGGAATCACTTTTATACTTATTTTTATTGATAGTTTTTTAAAAACAAGGTTGCATTGTGCAGCCTTGTTATTTTTATTTTTACACATTTATGAAAATAATTAAAAATGTCCAAAGCATATACGTTACAAATCATTCGCAGATTATCCGCCTTATTATTATGTTTTATTTTTGCAGGTAATCTTTTTGCACAGCACGAAAAAAATATTGCGGACTCCGGCAAAACCGATATAAAAAACACTACACCCAAATCTTATGGAAAAGATATGAACGATGTTTTTAAAAAAATTCTCCACTCCAAAAAAGAAAACACAGGTGTTGAAAAAGTAAAAAAAGTTTCCATTACCATTTTGCCGGCAGCCGGTTACACACCACAAACAGGCTTTGCAGGGGCAATAACTGCAGGAGCTGCATTTTATACAGATAATATAAAATATAGTAAACTTTCCATTATTGCCACAAGCGTTACCTACACACAGTACAATCAATTTCTTTTTCCGGTAAATGCTAATATATGGCTCAAAAAAAATAAATATAATCTTATCATTGATGCCCATTTTTTAAAATACCCTTCAACCACATACGGGCTTGGTGCCCGCTCAAAACAAGGAGACGCCTACACTTTAAAATATAATTACATAAGGCTTCATCAAACAATTCTAAAAAAAATATATAAGGAACTGTATGCCGGTGCTGGTGTTTATTACGATTATTTATGGAATATAACGGAACTGGATACTAAACCCGGAGTAAAAACCTCTTTTCAAAAATACGGGAGTAATGTAAAGGAAAAAGCAGTAGGCATTGTTTTAAAATTATCTTTAGACACAAGGGATAATCAAATAATCTCCAGGAGTGGTACTTATACCAACATTATTTTCAGGCCCAACTTTACATTTACCGGCAGCGATAATAATTGGCAATCACTGCAGTTGGAATACAGAAAATTTATCCGCTTATCTACGTTATCAAAAAATACATTGGCATTATGGGGCTATAGCTGGCTTACACCCGGCAAAGGAAAACCACCTTATTTATTGCTGCCAAGCACTGCATGGGACGACCAGTATAACAGCGGCAGGGGCTACGTACAGGGTAGGTTTAGGGCAAAAGATATGATCTATGCTGAAGCAGAATATCGCTTTGCTATTTCAAATAATGGTTTACTTGGTGGTGTTGCTTTTGCAAATGCACAATCATTTTCTAAAAATCTTTCTAAACAATTATCCGTAATTGCACCGGGCTTTGGGGCAGGGTTGCGGATAAAGCTAAATAAGTTTTCCGACACAAATCTTTGCATTGATTATGGCTTTGGCACAAATGGATCTAAAGGAATATTTTTAAACCTTGGAGAAGTATTTTAATGAAGGAATTGTTAAAGAAAATTTAATCCGTTGTTGCCCGGTTGTTAACGGTACCTGAATATTATTTATGTAAATATTCACATACCATTAATCCTAAAACGGGCTTACCCGTAACAGGTATAAAAAGCGTAACCATCATAAGCCCAAATGCAGAAATAGCAGATGCAATGGCAACACCAGTAACCATTATGGGTATAAAGGCGGGTATTAATTTAATCAATCAAATACCCCATTTAGCCTGTATAATTATTGACGATAACAACAAAATATATTCATCAAAAAACATCAATTTACAATGACACTAAATAAAAGTAAGCATAGCGCAGCCATTATCCTCACCGGCATTGCAGCATCGCTGTTAGTTACATCCTGCTCTACAGTAAAGGAATATCAAAAAAACAAATTGAATGATGCCGAAATGATTTTAGGTAACCGCAAAATTGAAAAAACAGAATTGAGTTTTCATTCTTACCGGGAAGGCGCATCGGGTGCCAATGGTGGTAAAACCGGTGGTGGTTGCGGCTGCAATTAAGTTCAACAATTTTCATAAAAAATAATCATAGTTTATAAAAGTAAGTTAGCATAAATGAAAAGAATTTTTTTAACAGCAGCTACCATGTTTGCATTATTGCATGCTCATGCTCAAACTGCCACTGACACTACAGGTTTTAACAGCAGAAAATTAAAGGTGGAAGAAATAAATTTTATATCAAGTTATTATCACCAGGATGGTAATAATGCCTCTGTAACCGGTGGTATTGGCTCAGAGAAACTGACTGATATTGCCAATGTATTTGATATAAACCTTACTAAGTATGATAAGAAATACCGCAAGCATACTTTTGGTTTAGAGATAGGTATTGACCATTACACTTCTGCCTCATCTGATATAGTTGATTTAAAAGCAAATTCTTCTGCATCACATGCTGATACCCGTTTTTATCCATCGCTTAGCTGGAGCGTTGAGAATAAAAAAAAGGGAACAACACTTGGGATTGGGTTATCTTCTTCAACCGAATTTGATTACCAATCCTTTGGAGGCAATATCAGTTTTTCAAAAAAAATAAATAATAAAAATGGTGAATTTACTGCCAAATTTCAAACCTACTTAGATCAGGTTGGTTTAATTGAACCAGTTGAATTGCGAACGGTAGGAACCGGAAGAGGCCGTAATTTTTCAACTGCTCCCAGAAATACATTTGCAGGCTCGCTCTCTTATTCACAAATAATAAATCAACGTTTACAAATAATGTTTTTGGCAGATGTGGTGCAGCAACAGGGTTATTTAAGCCTGCCTTTTCACCGGGTATATTTTAATGATGCTACTGTACACCAGGAAAATCTGCCCGGCAGCCGCTTTAAAATACCTTTGGGGTTTAGGGCTAATTATTTTTTGGGTGATCAATTTATTATAAAAACATACTATCGTTTTTATAAAGATGATTGGGGGCTTACCTCACATACTGCCAATATTGAAGTGCCGGTAAAACTTACACCCTTTGTATCTGTAAGCCCTTTCTACAGGTTTTATACACAATCTGCTATTAAATATTTTGCTCCTTATCAAACCCATACTGTGCAAGACCAATATTACACCAGCAATTTTGACGACTCAAAATTCAACAGTAATTTTTTTGGTGCAGGTATCCGCATCGCTCCGCCAAAAGCTGTTTTTGGTATTAAGAATTTTAGCATGATAGAATTTCGCTATGGCCATTATACAAGAACCACTGGGTTAAATTCAGATATTTTATCCATGAATTTAAAATTTAAGTAAGCATGATAAAATTTTAAGCAACGATTTTTTTAGCAAAGATTATTTCAATAATTAATAATTTTAAATTCTTTTATCATAGACAGAAAAAAATTTTTATCATCTATTGGTTTATCAGCCGGAACAATATTTATAGCATCTTGTTTGGGTGGATGCAGCAAAGCAGCCGTAGATAACGCAGGTGCCGCACCAACTGTAGATTTTACACTTGACCTTTCGCAACCTGCCAATGCAGTGCTAAATACACCTGGTGGCTACCTGTATGCAAATGGTATAATTGTAGCCAAAACATTATCTGGCAGTATCATTGCTGTTTCTCAGGCATGTACACACCAGGGCGTAACAGTGCAATATATGTAAGCAGTAATAATAGTTTTTATTGCCCCAGTCATGCTGCCAATTTTAGTGGTACCGGTGCAGTAACAGGCGGCCCTGCCAACAGCCCTTTAAAGCAATACACCGTTACCGTTACGGGCAATACGGTAAGAATTAATGGATGATGTTCAAGTGAAGATATTTATTTACACCAATCAAATAACAGGCACTTTTTATTTTCTGTAGAAATTAATAATATCTCTTCACCGACAGCTTTTGCCTGTTCACCGACAGCCTATTTAATTTCTTTTTTTACAAGTGTAAGTTTATTGCATCAAACAAATATTTAAACAATTAAAATTACAACTCATGCAACAATTAATTCAACAGCTTACTGAGCAGTACAACCTCAGCCAAGAAGATGCAACCAGTATCATTGACACAGTAAAAAATTATGTGCCTGCAAACAATGCTGATGAAAATTCAGGTGAAGAAACAGAAAAGCAAACTACAGCAGCAGCACAAACAACATCAGTACCAGTAGCACAAAAAGAAAATGGCATGTTTGAAAAAGCCGAAAATTTTGTAACAGACCATCTACCCGGAGGAATGAAGGAAAAAGCAGAAGAAATGCTTGGTGGGGTTGGTAACAAAATAAAAGGGTTATTCAGCTAAAATCTTTTAATGGTGGTTTTTCATGGGCGCACGGGTAAAGCTCCTCAATTAACTATTGTGGGAGCTTTTTTATTAATGAATTAGAATATCTTACAATTCCATCCGGTTTATTTAACCATCAAATAGTTTTATGAATACAATTACAATTTTAGGTTTTAGCGCTGCAGTGCTAACTACAGCATCCTTTCTTCCGCAGGCCATAAAAACCATCCATACAAAAGATACCAGTGGCATATCACTCTTCATGTATTCCCTTTTTGCAACAGGTACTTTATTGTGGTTTCTCTTTGGGCTGTTTAGCAGTAATATGCCGGTAATGATTGCAAATGCTGTTACACTGATATTTGCTGCTATCATTCTTGTTTATAAAATAAAATACAAATAACAACCAATAAATAAAATTTTATGGCCGATAAAAAATTAAGTAATCAAACAGCTATTATCACCGGTGCCAATTCCGGCATTGGTGAAGGTGTTGCTCTTTCGTTGGGTGAAGCCGGAGCCAATGTGGTAGTAAACTATATTGCCAATCCTGATGCAGCAAATGCAGTGGTAGATAAAATAAAATCTTATGGCAGTAATGCAATTGCCATACAGGCCGATGTAAGTAAAGAAGACCAGGTGATAAATATGTTTCAACAAACCATAGCACAATTTGGAACCGTAGATATTTTAGTAAACAACGCAGGTTTACAGCGGGATGCCAAATTTCATGAAATGACATTGGCGCAATGGCAGTTAGTGATTGATATAAATTTAACCGGGCAGTTCTTATGTGCAAGAGAAGCCATTAAAGAATTTTTGCGGAGGGGTATTGTGCCGGAACGAAGTGTTGCCTGCGGCAAAATTATTTGTATGAGCAGTGTGCATGAATTGATTCCCTGGGCAGGCCATGCCAATTATGCTACCAGCAAAGGTGGCATTAAAATGCTGATGCAAAGTATGGCACAGGAATATGGCAGAGAAAAAATACGGGTAAACAGTATTTGTCCCGGTGCCATTAAAACCCCCATTAATAAATCGGCATGGGAAACCCCTGAAGCATACAATAATTTAATGACCCTGATTCCTTACAACCGTATTGGTGTGCCGGAAGATATTGGTAAGCTGGCAGTATTTTTATCAAGTGATGACAGTGATTATATTACCGGTGCCAGTATTTTTATTGATGGCGGTATGACGGTATTTGAAGGATTTGCAACCGGAGGGTAATGATCCTCTGCACTTAAA
>JANLQE010000314.1:0-1708 GCA_031367625.1 Bacteroidota bacterium | reverse complement strand
GGCAGATTTTAATTCCTCATTTTTTTGCAGGTTACTCATTAATGCGGCAGTATCAGCCTCACCCCCAACCCCTCTCCCCTGGGAGAGGGGAGAAAGCCACTTCTCAAAAACAGCTTTTATTTTTGGAGTACTGTTGCTAATGAAAGCTGCCAGTGTATTTGCATAGTAGCGGTTAAAACTTTGCTCTGCACATTCATACGGATACTCAATCAGGTATGGTAATGCCTGTACTGCATACCAGGCCGGGTTGCTGGTATATTCTACCGTTAGTGCATGATTGGTAAGAGAGCCTGATGAAGCGGAGTTTAATAATTTATCAAACTTAAAATTTTTGGTTGTTGTATTGCGCATATTCAACGGCAGGGTTTCTGTTACCAGCATGCGGTTGGTAAGCACCGGCAGTGCAGCTTCTTCGCCATCGCTGTAGGAGACCCCCTCCTGGCCTCCCCCGGCGGGGGAGGGATTTGCAACCGCTTTTATGCGGTACGTTAAAGCGCTGTTGAAACTTACCGGTATGCCTATCGGAAATTTTACGGCAAAACTTTGCCCTGCGGCAACAGTAAAATATTGGGTGGGAAAAACATTTTTAAACCAGCCATCAACAGATTTATTTGTCGCCGCATCAAAAAGTTCCAATTGCGCTGTGCCGGTAATTTCCTTATCGCTCAGGTTTACAATTTTAGCAGAAAATTCCAGAGCATCGCCTTCCCGTAAAAACCGGGGCGCATTGGGCTGCACCATCAATGGTTTTTGTGTAATGACCGTTTTTTCTGAATAGCCACTTGCCAAATCTTTGGTATGCGACAGCGTCATCATTTTCCACTGCGTTAATGCTTCGGGAATGGTAAATGAAAAAGAAATATTTCCGTCTGCATCTGTGGTTAAGGAAGGGAAAAAGAATGCTGTTTCGTTGAAATTTTTTCGAATTTGAACTGCATTATTATTTAATTGCTTTGGTGTTTCAATCTCAGTAGAGTCTGATGTTTTATCATCAGCTTTTACTTCTTCATCTTTTACGATTTTAGGAGGAGTAAATTTAACCTGGTTCACTTCCGGCGGTGAGGGTGCGGCCATTTTACTGTTTTCCGAAACTTTTGATTTTTGTTGAACCCCATAAGCCCTAACCACTATATCACCCGAATAGCCATAATACCCTTCACTCCATCCATTATTTACCAATTCATCGTAAGATTTTTCAGGCAGCGCTGCATAATTATTTTTGATATTATTTATCTCTTGAGAATTTACAAAAGCAAAGCTGTTGGCTGCCCAGGTAATAGCTCCGCCAAATGTTGGCCAGATAGATTTTAACGAAATCCAGCTATGCGGTTTAAACTGATCCAGCGATGCATCGTACATGCTGATTAATGTTTCTGCTGCTACTTTTTCTGATTTATTTCCACTGATTTTTACGGCCCATTTTTCCTGGCTACCCGGCAAAATTTTATCCCGGAAAGTTTCATAGCTGATGTTCAGGTCTTTATTGCTCCATGGAATAGAAAAGAATTCGTTACCATTATACACCCGGTTGTGCTGCACAAATGCATAGCTCATGCTCATGCCGCCACGGTCCATTTCTGTTACCGTAATTTCATTGCTGTATGGGTTTGTGTTGCTGATAGTTGGATAAACAGTATTGGTAATATTATCAACTTTACTCAACGAATGTATGAGCCAGATTTTTTCAAAACCGGTAGCGATGCTGTAG
>JANLQE010000312.1:0-18361 GCA_031367625.1 Bacteroidota bacterium | reverse complement strand
TGCATTAGCATTGTTTCGTTTAGTAAGTGTAATACCCAAAACCTGTGAAGTAATGATAGCATCCTGCCCGAATGTTTCATAAAAATCTCCTACCCTAAACAATAATATCGCATCTGGGTATTTTGCCTTGATGGCATTGTGTTGCTGCATTAAAGGAGTTTCGCTGACCGCTTTTGCCATAGTCAACAAAAATAGGGTTTTTGATTTATGATTTTTGATATGAGATTTATGATTTTTTCAATTCAAACGCTAAGCCATCACAAAATCATTAAAAGTTTAAAAAACCCTAAATCAAAAATCATACATCCTAAATCCTAAATCAATTTAGTTTTCCTGTTTGGTTATTATCTCTTTTTTCATCGTCTCCCAAAGCCCGTCAAAAGTTTGATGGTTTTCTGTTGCCCATTTTTTGCTAAAGGCTTTCATCTTATCATTCCTGTCTTCTTTGGTAAGCGAAAAAAAGCTGCTGATGGCTTCTTTATCATTCTCAAAAGCCAGTTGATTATATATTTCTTTTAAAAGTTGCTCTTTGCGGATATTGCTGTTGGCAATTTCTATTTCCATGTCTTCTCTAAGCATTACTTTTTCATCATAACTGCCAGAGGGCAACATCGTTTTTGCAATTACCGGCATCAGTTCTATCAGCATTAAAATAAACACAATTAAATAGTAACGGAATTGCAATGCAGGATTATTATTCAGCAAATTGCTCAGCGCTTCCACCCTGGTTAAAAAACCATTGTTCAGGTAATTGGTAAAATCCTTTTCTGCATTTTTTATTTTGTCTTCTATGCTTTTCAATTCTTTTTCTGCATCTGCTATTTTAGCCTCATTATCTTTTAGTATAGCCTGGTAACCGGCATCTATTTTTTGATATTCATTTCGCTTTGCAATGGCTATATCTTTTATGCCAACCTTACCTGTGCCACCGCTGCCATCAGTTTCTGCCAAAAAATTATCCCGTGCTTTTGCTACATCATTATATTTTGCAGCAGTTTCTTTTTGCAACACTTCTTTTTGCAGGGTTAATTCATCTTTTTGATTTTTATACAAAGCATCAAGCTCCTGGCGCTTTATCATTTTTTTCTTTTCATTATCTAAAGAGGTCTGCAGTTTTATTTCTTTATCAAACATGTACAACACAGCAGGCTGCGCCATAAATGTGCCGATGGTTAGTGCCAGTAAACCACGAAAAAGTAATGGGCTAAATTTTCGTTTATTAAATTTTGTTATGCCTTTTATTAAAGCCCTGTCGATGGTTAAAATAATAAAGCCCATAAACAGACCCAGTGCAATAGCAATAAAAATAGTATCTACAATGGTGCTGAAAAAATACGTCCAGGTAAAACTGGCAAACAGCCAGGTAGCCAATACCGTCATGCCAATAATGCGGTAGCGGTTGCGGTCTATTACGGAGTCAATTAAAATTTCTTTTTCCGCTGTTGAGAGCCACCATAATAATTCAGTGAATTGAGATGGTACATAATTTTCCCTTTGGGAAACAGCAATGTTCTTTTCCATTGTGGTAAATAATTAAATGAATAAAGATGAATCTTTAGCGGAGTTGTGTTGAAGTATTGCAAAGTAATAATTCTTAATCATAAATAACGGGGTACAGCATTTGTTATTTCTTTTTAAAAAACTTATTAACAGTTCCTTACAATATTACCTTAAACTCCCGTTGTGTAAATCAGTCTATTGCCTATCTTTGCGGCCTCTGGCATAAAATAGTTAAGTATAAAAATAAATAATGATGAAGAAAATATACAGCACCCTTTTTTTTATATTCGCAACAGCTTTAGTCATTAATGCACAGCCGCCAAAAGGAATGGGGAAAAGCGACCCTGAAGCAAAAAAAATATTAGATGGGGTGAGCGCTAAATTCAAAAATTACAAATCTGTACAGGCAAAATTCTCCTTAAAAATAGAAAACGCTGCAGGTAAAGGTTTAGGTACTAAAACAGGAAATGTTTTTATGAAAGGCAGTAAGTACCGGATCAGCGTTACAGGCCAGGAAATTTTTTCAGACGGCAGCAATGTATGGACTTACGATAAATCTTCAAACGAAGTAACCATTAATAAAATAGATCCAACTGCCAATTCCATTACGCCGCAAAAATTATTTACTAATTTTTACGATAAAGATTTTTTATACAAATTAAATGGCCCCGTAAAATTAAACGGTAAAAGCCTGAAGGAAGTAGAACTTACGCCGATAGACAAAACAAAAGCATTTTTTAAAGTACTGGTTTATGTGGACAATTCATTTATTAATACCACAAAAGTTTTTGAGAAAACCGGTAACCGATATACGTACAGCACAAACAGTTTAACACCCAATGCAAATATTGCCGATGCAATGTTTGTGTTTGATGTAAAAAAATACCCAGGCGTAGAGGTAGTAGATTTAAGGTAGAAATGATATATTATGTAAGATTTTTGATTTGTGATATTATTAAATCAAAAATCATACATCAAAAATCATAAATTATTTATTCCCCAACGAAATGTTTTTACTGGAAGCCCGGCCAGATCTATAACCCTGTCCACAACTGTTGCAGCTACTTCCTCAAGTGTAGTGGGTTTGCTGTAAAATGATGGAGTAGCCGGGCAGATAATGCCACCAGCCAGTGTAATGGTTTCCATATTTTTTATATGAATAAGATTGTACGGCGTATCCCTGGCCACACAAATTAATTTTCTTCTTTCTTTCAAAATTACATCTGCAGCCCTGGTAATTAAATCGTTGGAAATGCCCGCAGCAATGCGCCCAAGCGTGCCCATGCTGCAGGGAATAATAATCATGGTATTGTATTGGCCGGAGCCGGAAGCAAAGGGCGCATTAAAATCATCCTTTGAAAAATAACGGGTATCAAAATTTTTATAGTCGTCATTACCCAGTTCTGTTTGCCATACGTGTTTTGCATTCTCCGTAATTACTACAGAAATTTCGCTGATATGCTCTTTTAACTGCAAGAGTTTTGTTAATAAAACCTTTGCATAGATAGATCCGCTGGCACCCGTTATTGCTACTACAATTTTTTGCATTATTTTTCCGTTTATAAATGGCTAAAGCTACTAAACAATTTATTGATGCAAAAGGTTAAAGGATTTTTTTTGGTAATGATGATGGCTGCTTCGGCGTTTTCGTTTAAACCCGCAGCCAAAGAAAAAATAAACTGGATAACAATAGGCCAGTTAAATGAGCTGTATTATAAAAACCCCAAGCCCATTTTAATTGACGTATATACTAATTGGTGTGGCTGGTGCAAAGAGATGGATCGCACCACTTACAAAAATGAAAAACTTGCCGATTATATAAACCAGCACTATTATGCAGTAAGGTATAATGCTGAATCAAAAGACAGTGTGCTGTTTAATAAAGTAATGTATAAGTTTAATGCTCATTATGAAACCAATGATTTGGCGATGTATCTTACTTTTGGACAATTAGAATATCCCACCACAATTTTTTTATCATCCATAGATGCCCAGCCTGCGCCACTTTCAGGTTACATGAAGCCAAAAGAAATGGAAGGGCCTCTCAAATTTTTTGGAGAAAAAGCTGATGCCAGCCAGACTTTTGTAGAATTTAATAAGACGATGAAAAAGGAATGGTAATTTTCAACCTGCAATCGGCAACCGGCAACCGTCAATAAGTCAAAAGTCATTAGGTCAATACAATCTGAGCGCTTAGAAAGAATTTTATTATTCACCACTTACCTGTTCACTCATTTTCCATTTTCTCCCTTTTTCCTTTTTCGTAAACCATAATTTATTTTTCTATCCCTTCGTTTCGTAAATTGTATTTTATAAAAACAATTCTATGCTGCAGCGAAGGCTTGGCCTTTTTCAATCTACCGTTTTAAATATGATTGATATGGTGGGCATTGGCCCGTTTGTAACCCTGCCCATAGTGATGGGCTTAATGGGCGGCATGTATCTGTATGCCTGGATAGCAGGAGCTTTACTTTCCCTGGTAGATGCAATGATATGGAGTGAACTGGGTGCAGCCTATCCATTGGCTGGCGGCAGCTATAATTTTTTAAAAGAGGCTTACGGAAAAAATGGCGCCGGCAAAATGATGAGTTTTTTGTACGTGTGGCAAACCATCATACAAGCCCCGCTGGTGGCAGCTTCTGCAGCTATCGGCTTTGCGCAGTATTTCGTTTACCTTGTGCCTTTAGTGCCATGGCAGCAAAAAATTGTTTCTGGCTGCGTTATTATTTTCGTTACTTTTTTATTGTATAGAAAAATTGAAAACGTAGGAAAATTAGGTGTCCTGCTTTGGCTGGGCGTAATAGCTACCCTGGGCTGGATAATATTTGGCGGAATAAGTAATGGACATTTTTTCGCCCCACTACATCAGATGCCGGGCGTTTTTAGCTGGAGCAGCATTGCTTCTTTTGCATTTGGCCAGGCTTGTGTAAAAACTATTTACAGTTACCTTGGTTACTATAATGTTTGCCACCTGGGTGGCGAAATAAAAAATCCCGGAAAAAATATCCCCCGCAGTATGTTTATTTCTGTAATCGGTATTGCCATTCTTTATCTTTCTATGAACCTTAGTGTAAGCAGTGTAATTCCCTGGCAGGAAATTAAACAATGGCAGATTACCGGTAAAGATAATTTTGTGGTAAGCACTTTTATTGAAAGGCTCTATGGCCACAAAGCAGCCATAGTAGCCACTGTAATGATTTTGTGGGTAGCCATGGCTTCTTTGTTTGCAGTAATGCTGGGTTACAGCCGGGTGCCTTATGCCGCCGCCGTTGACGGTGCTTTCTTTAAAATATTTGCAAAGCTGCACCCAACAAAAAATTTCCCTTATGTATCGTTACTGGTCATTGCAGGGTTTGCATTTATGTTTAGTTTATTGTTTCGCATGGGCGATATCATCAGCGGCATTCTCGCCATGCGGATAATGGTACAATTTATCGGGCAGGCAGTAGGGGTAGTGCTGCTCAGAAAAAGAAACGGCACCAAAGACCTTCCTTACAAAATGCCCATGTATCCCTTGCCGGTAGTGTTGGCTATTATAATGTGGCTGTTTATTTTTTATGCCACAGGGCTTACCATTATCGTAAGTTTTTTAGCCGTATTTGTAAGTGGCCTGGTAGTATATATGCTGCAGGCAAAAATGAAAAAGCAATGGCCCTTTATTTTAAAAACTGCGGATAAATTTTGATGCAATATTATTAGGGCGCATCCCCGCCAAAATTGCCAGGGGCGGGGGCGGGCTTTCCGCAGTAGTTGGCCGCCTGCGCACAAAACCTGCCCACCTGCCACGCTACTGCTTCCAATCCCTTGCGCACAACTACAGCAGCGTTATAATTTTTGCAGCGATGACGACTCCTGTAATCAAATAATTTCCTTTAGTAAACCATCCAGATCTAACGCTTTAGTGTACATTACTACCGTTCCATCTTCATTGTATTTCCATTCTTCTCTTGGCCTGTCCCAATAAAGTTCCACGCCATTTTCATCAGGGTCATTTAAATACAATGCCTCAGATACGCCATGATCTGCATAGCCGGTAAATGGATAAGAAACTTTTCTCAACCGGTCATAAATCAGGGCTAAATCTTTTCTTGAAGGATAAAGAATTGCGGTATGAAAAAGCCCCGTATTGTGCAGTGGTGCTGGCTTTGCATCTTTGCTGTACCAGGTATTTAAACCTATATGATGATGATAACCACCGGCAGAAATAAAAGCAGCTTCATTGCCGTACATGGTGGTAACTTCAAACCCCAGCAGCCCGCAATAAAATTCCATACTGCGTTTTAAATCGGCTACTTTTAAATGTACATGGCCAATAT
This sequence comes from Bacteroidota bacterium, assembly GCA_031367625.1. GTDB lineage: Bacteria > Bacteroidota > Bacteroidia > Chitinophagales > Chitinophagaceae > Ferruginibacter. The sequence goes on along the minus strand of JANLQE010000312.1, from coordinate 12,545 downwards.
GGGTTTGTGCAGGTATTTTGTAATTATCTTCCATCGTTTTTTAATTATCAGTTAAGCGATTCGGTTTATAAATTACGGGTTATAAAGATGTTCTGAAATTTTAAAAAAATATCCATATCCATTATTAAATTATCGCTTACTCATTATCCATTTAATTAAATCCTCTATCACTTCATCCCTGTTTATTTCATTCAGCATTTCATGGCGGCCATCTTTATATAATTTGTAAGAAATATCTTTTACACCAGCCTTTTGCCAGTTATATATCAGTTGTAAAAAACCTTTGCCCTGTAAGCCTACGGGATCTTTATCACCTGCAAAAGCATACACGGGAATATTTAGCGGTAGCTGATTTATATTCTCCTTGCTAAAGGCATCTTTTATTCCTTTGAAGAGATAATAAAAAAGCAAGGCACTGCACACATAGCCACACGATGTATCTGAAACATACGCATCCACTTCTTTAGGGTTACGGCTCAGCCAGTCAAACGCTGTTCTGTTTGGTTTAAAAGCATTATTAAATTTTTGAAAAGATAATTTGTCTATCAGTTTGCTCCTGTATTTATTACCAAACATTTTCATCTGTATTCTTGCCAATATAATACCGAAACCCATCAGCGGGTCTTGCTTACCGTTAGTGGCTGATAAAATCAATCCACCAATTTCATTTCCATGCATTTGAAAATATCTCTGGCAAATAAATGATCCCATACTGTGCCCCAGTAAAAATATTTTTTTTGCTGGGTATTGTTTTTTTAAATATCCAATGGCCAGGTGAATATCATCTACCTGTTTATAAAACCAGTTTGGGCCGGGCAGCCCTAAATCAATTTCGGTTTTCACTGCACTTCCATGCGCCCGGTGGTCGTGTACATACACTGCAATGCCATGCTGCACCAGCATTTTTGCAATGGGCGCATAGCGTTGGGCATATTCTGCCATGCCATGTGCAATATGTAATACGCAGACAGGCTCACCCAGTGGAAGCCAGGCATATACCGGCATCTGGTGGCCATCGGCGCAGGAAATGTGAAAAGATTTTGTGAGCATAAAAGGTTAAAAGGCTGACTACAAATTAGTGAAATATTTTGTAGCGGAGGAATGTTTTAACCAATGCAGAAACTTTTAAAAAGTATTGGCCGGGAAGCTGGGGAGATATAAAATAAATAAATTATTCTTGTATTACGGCTTATCGTTTTACCGGCTACTGTCTTATAATTCTGTAAAAATTATTGTTTCTTTTTTTCTACCGGCAATAATTTATAACTGGTAACAACATAACGCTCATTTACGACAGTGCCTGTTACTTCGGCTTTTCTTATTGTATTGCAAAACCCATCATCTCCATGTGCATCGCCATGTTCATCAATGCTGGTGCCATCTACAAAATAGGGTTTGCCATTAATGCGTACTGCAAGCTGGCAACCTTTTCCCTGCATGTGAAACTGGCATTCGCCACAGGCTGTTTCTACGGTTTGGGTAGCTGCTGTTTTTTGTTTGGCTGCAGTTTTGGTATTGTTGGTTTGTGCCTGTGCTGCAATGCAGCAACAAAATATACACAGGATTAAAAAAGTTGATTTCATAAAATGATTTTATAACTAAAATTTTTATTTAAAAGTTCCACTAAAAATTACCGAACTAAATGTACAATCCTGCACTAAAAATTTTATAAGTAAGGTTATTAAAAAAAATCCATTGCAGGCAACGGAATTAAATAATTTTTAAAAATATTTAAAGGAACTATTTTTCTGCCATATCCGGTATATCTACAGCTTTGTATAGCCCCGCATCTAATTTTTTCTTTGTTGCTTCAAAGGCTTTCAGGGTAATGTCTATATCTTCAAAACTGTGTGATGCCGTGGGTATCAGGCGATAAATAATATCTCCTTTTGGTATTACAGGATATACCACAATGCTGCAGAAAATATGATAATTTTCCCGAAGGTCCACTACCATTTGTGTAGCTTCAGGTACATCGCCTTTCATAAAAACAGGCGTAACCGGGCTGTTGGTATTGCCAATATCAAAACCTCTTTTTGTTAATCCTGTTTGCAGGCGCTTTACATTTTCCCAAAGTTTTTTACGTAGCTCAGGCATGGTTGTTATCATCTCCATCCGCTTTAGCATACCTTCTACAATCATCAGTGGAAGGCTCTTTGCAAAAATCTGGCTGCGTGTATTATAGCGCAAATATTTTAATACATTTTTTGGCCCGCTTATAAAAGCGCCAATGCTGCCCATACTTTTTACAAATGTAGAAAAATACAGATCCACTCCATCCTGGCAACCCTGTGCTTCATCTGCACCGGCACCGGTAGGCCCCATATAACCAAAGCCGTGTGCATCATCTATTAAAAGCCTGAACTCATATTTTTCTTTAAGTGCAACAATTTCTTTTAAAATTCCCTGCTCACCATCCATACCAAAAACGCCTTCTGTAATTACCAAAATACCGCCGCCATTTTTTGCGGCTAAATCAGTTGCCCGCTGCAGTTGTTTTTCGCAATCTTCTGCATCATTGTGTTTAAATGCATAACGGTGGCCCATGTGCAGCCGTACACCATCTACAAGGCAGGCATGCGATTCTGCATCATACACAATTACATCCCTGCGGTTTACCAACGCATCTATGCAACTCATAATGCCCTGGTATCCGAAGTTCAGCAACATAGTATCTTCCCGGTTTACAAACTGGCTGATTATTTTTTCAAGTTCTTCGTGTTTTGCTGTGTTGCCACTCATCATCCTTGCACCCATCGGATTCCCCATACCATAAGCTGCGGCAGCTTCTGCATCTACTTTTCTTACTTCAGGATGATTAACTAAGCCGAGATAATTATTCAAACTCCATACGATCATTTCTTTTCCCCGAAACTGCATACGGGGGCCTAATTCTCCTTCTAATTTAGGGAAGGCAAAATAGCCATGCGCCCTATCCATGTGTTGCCCCAGTGGCCCCCCATCTTTCACTAATTTTTCAAAAACATCCATTTGTATTTATTATTTAGGATTTTATATTAATATTTTTTACCCGGAGTAAGGGGTAAAAAAATTTCTGGATTGCCGCAAAATTAAGGCATTGGGGTTAAAATACATAACGGTAGATTAACAATGCTTATCTACATTCACCGGTATGCAATTATCTTTGATAAAACTTAAGGATCAATGAAAAAAAAATATTATATTATTTTATTTTGTTTGTTGGCAATGAATGTGTTTGCAACTGCACAGCAAAAAAATACCGTGAGTAGCGGGATGGAAAAGCCAAAGCTGGTGATAGGCCTTGTAATAGATCAGATGCGTTGGGATTATTTATACCGGTTTAGCGAATTATATGGATCAGGTGGTTTTAAGCGCCTTTTAAAACAGGGGTTTAGTTGTGAGAATACGCTGATACCTTATGTGCCTACTTATACAGCAGTTGGGCATACCTGTATCTACACAGGAAGTGTGCCGGCCATAAATGGTATAATCGGCAATTTTTGGTACGAAAAGTCTCTAAACTCAACTGTTTACTGCACGGATGATTCTACGGTTTCCGGCGTAGGTACCAGCAGCGCTGCCGGAAAAATGAGCCCTAAAAATTTATGGGTAACCACTATTACAGACGAACTGCGACTGAGCAATAATTTTAAAAGTAAAGTAATTGGTATTGCATTAAAAGACAGGGGAGCCATACTGCCGGCGGGCCACAGCGCTAATGCAGCTTATTGGTATGATGCAGGTAAATGGATAAGCAGTACACATTATATGGCAGCCTTACCGGCATGGGTAAACGATTTTAATAAAAAAGATGAAGCTGGTATTTTTATGAGCAAAGACTGGAATATTTTATTGCCCATTGAAAAATACACTTTAAGTACTGCCGATGATAAGCCTTATGAAGCCAACCTGCCGGGCGAAAAAACGGTGACCTTCCCTCATAAATTATCACAAACGGGGGCAAGCAAATATGAGTCGTTTAAATACACGCCTTTTGCTGCTACTTACACATTTGATTTTGCTAAACAGGCTTTGGAAAACGAACAGTTAGGAAAAAATACGGTTACAGATTTTTTAACGGTGAGTATTTCTTCTACTGATTATACAGGCCATGCGTTTGGCACTAATTCAATAGAAATTGAGGATACATACCTGCGGCTTGACAGAGATATTGCCGATTTTTTAAATTACCTGGATGCAAAAACCGGTAAGGGCAATTATCTTTTGTTTTTAACTGCAGATCATGGTGTGGCAAATACCCCGGGGTTTTTAGCTGAACATAAAATTCCTGGTGGTACTTTTTCTGATTTAGCCCTGGCAGCAGAGCTTAATAAAAAAGTTGAAGAAAATTTTGCCATCAAAAAAGCAGTTGTTTCTTTACAGAACTGCCAGGTTTATTTAGATATTGACGCAATGGAAAAGCAGGGCAAAGATGCAGAAGCTCTAAAAAAATTAATCATCAAAACTTTAAAGGAAAAAGATTTTATTACCAATGCTTTTGAAACAAAAAAAATATCTACAGAAACCTTGCCTGAACCGGTAAAAAAAATGGTTAGCAATAGCTATAATGATAAGCGTAGCGGAGATATACAATTTGTACCAAAAGCCGGTTATTTTGATGGTGGCCCAAGAGGAACCACACATGGGTTATGGAATCCTTACGATGCCCATATACCTTTAGTTTGGTTTGGCTGGGGAGTAAAGCAGGGTAAAACAAACAGGGAAACTTACATGACCGATATTGCTGCAACGGTTGCTGCAATGCTGCAGATACAGATGCCCAGTGGTTGTGTAGGGCAGGTAATACCGGAACTGATTAAATAAAAATTTAAAATTTCAGCGAAAATGACTAATTTTGTCATGTAATAAATTGTCATTTTATGAAACGCTTTAAAGACCTGTTAAAAGAACAGCGGGAAAAAAAGGGTTTGCTTATCAGAGAAGTGGCCCATGCCATACAGGTAGATAGTGCATTAATAAGCAGGTACGAAAAAGGGGAGAGGTTGCCTGCAGCAACAACTTTGCATAAGCTGGCAGATGTGCTGGCTGTAAAAGAAAGTACCATCACTAAATACTGGCTGGCCGATAAAATACTGGAGCAGATAAAAACTTATCCTGAGGCAAATGATGCATTGGCACTGGTTGAAGAAGGAATGGCAGAATATAAAAAAGCGGCCAGGCTTACCCTGCCTGCAGGTTTAAAACAGTTACTGAATAAAGCCGATGAATTAAAAAAGGAAATAAGGAACCTGCATCCGCTTAATAAAACACAGCTTCACAAACTGAACGAATATTTCAGCACCAGTTATACTTATGAAAGCAACAGGATAGAGGGCAATACATTGTCATTACAGGAAACCGCATTGGTGGTAAATAAGGGCATTACTATTTCCGGCAAATCAATGAAAGAACATCTTGAAGCCATTAACCATGCTGAAGCATTAGAATATGTGCAGGAAATTGCAAAGGGCAAGGCTGATATTACAGAGAAGCTGATAAAGGAATTACATTTTCTTATTTTAAAAACCATTGACAAAGAAAATGCAGGCAGGTACCGCCAATCGGATGTACGCATTACCGGTAGTAAACACATTCCTGTAGCTTATTATGATGTGGCTGTGGAAATGGAGAAGTTACTGCAGTACTATAAAACACACAAACAAAGTCTGCATCCGGTATTGTTAGCTGCAGATCTGCATTGGATGTTGGCAGGCATTCATCCTTTTATTGATGGCAATGGCAGAACAAGCAGATTGCTCATGAACCTGCTGCTGATAAAGCATGGATATACCATTGCCAATTTAAAAGGCGATATAGCCAGCAGGGTAAGTTATTATAAAAGTTTGGAAACAGCGCAGGTAGATATGGATACAACCGCTTTTCGCAATTTGGTTGTAGAAACGGTTATTGAAGGCTTGAGTGAATACAGCTCTCTGCTGGGAAGTTCTAAAAGAGTAAAAGCAAAATAGCCTTTTTTTTATAATGCAAAGGAGGGTAGAATTTTCTATCCTCCTTTGCATTATACTTTAGCATTTTACTAAAAGGCTATGGTAATAATATTGCTGCTGTTTTTAAAAACGGTTGTAAGCGTTTTACTGCCACCTGCATCTTTTGCTGCGCCCTGCGGATCAAACTTTGATATTGCAGAAAGCATTGAAGTAACCGTTTGTTGCAATGCCATTGTTGCATCGTTTACTTTTATATTCTGCAGGTTATCAAAACCATGCAATACCAATGCAATGCTGTTAAATTTTGATGCCGATTGTCCTTCTGCTTTTTCAAATATTAATTTATTTTCTACAGGATTATAAAAAATATTTCTTTTGTAGAAAGCACCTTTTTCATAATCAAAAGATTTTCCATCATCTTCATAATAAGTGTAGGTATTTGGCACGGCACCTTTATAAACATGCAGCAGCAAAGTATCTGAAGGCGCAATGGACGTGGATTGTACCAAAGTCTGCATAGGGATGATGCTGCTTTCTTTTACATAAACGGGCAACTGTTGCATCGTCAGTTCAAGGAGTTTTTCTTTGCCGCCTTCGTCTTTATTATCAGTATATAAATTGTACCAGCTTCCTTTTGGAAAATATATTTTGGTAAAATCTTTTCCACTCTCTACTGGTATTACCATCATGGATGGCCCAAAATAAAATTGATTTTGAAATGCGGTGTTATACACGTTTGCATCAAAGGTATTTTCAATTGCCAGGGAGCGTACAACAGGCATACCGTTTTGCGTAGCTTCATAAAAACTGCTGTAGAGATAAGGTAATAATTTATATCGCAGGCTGATATAATTCCGGGAAATTTCTGTTACTTCTTCTCCAAAAGCCCAGGGTTCAGATGATTTTGTATTTACGCCGGTATGGTTTCTAAAATAAGGAATAAATGCGCCTAACTGCATCCATCTTGCATACAGGCCAATAGAAGGATTACCGGTAAAGCCCCCAATATCCATACCTGTAAAAGCCACGCCACTTAAACCAAGGCTATTGAGTAAACGTACTCCCAGCATCATGTGATTGTCTTCGGCCCGGTTATCACCCGTCCATATTGCGGTAAACCGCTGCATGCCTGCATAGCCGGCACGTGTAAGTATAAAGGGCCGTTCGTTGGTGGCTGCTTTTGCACCTTCATAACTGGTACGGGCCATTAAAGAACCGTAAACATTATGTGCTTCCATGATGGTGCCTTTTCTTCCTTCAAAATCAAAAATAACATTGTTAGGAATTTTTTGTCCCCAGGTTGCAGGTTCATTCATATCATTCCATATTCCGCTTACCCCATTATCGGCAAAAAATTTCATCTGGCTTCTCCAGAAGCTGCGGCCTTTTTCGCTTGTGTAATCTGTAAAGTTGCACCAGCCGGGCCATACCTGGCCTGTGTAATTTTTCCCGTCAGGATATTTTATAAATATGTCTTCTTTCAAACCTTTTTCATAAGCTGCAGCACCGGGTTCGGTTTTTATGCCGGGGTCCACAATTACCGTTGTTCTAAAACCCATTTCTTTCAGCTTTTTTGTCATTTGAAGTGGATTTGGAAACCGTTCTTTATTCCAGGTAAATAACTGGTATCTGTCCATGTAATGAATATCCAGCGTGATACCATCTGCAGGAATTTTTTTCTCTCTTAAAGTTTGTGCTATTCGTAATACTTCTGTATCAGGATAATAGCTGTACCTGTTTTGTTGATAACCCAGGCTCCAGAGCGGAGGTAGTTTCATGCGGCCGGTAAGCTCTGTGTAAGATTTAATAATACCGGCAAGCCTTGTATGGTAAATAAAATAATAATTCATTTCGCCGTTTCTTGCACCAAAAGAAGAAAAGCGGTCGTTGCTGGCGCCAAAATTAAAATCGCTTTGAAAAGTATTATCTAAAAAAATACCATAATTAATATCATGATGAATGCCGATGTAAAAAGGAATGGTGGAGTAGATAGGATCCTGCCCCGCGGAATACCCATAAGCATCCGTGTTCCAGTTCGTATATCCGTTACCGTGCCTATCGAGGTCGCCGGTTTTTTCTCCCAGGCCAATAAACCTTTCTCCCTCCTGCATGTGGCGGTAAGCAGTTACCTCATCACCAACCCAGGAAGTGTTTAATCCTTTTTCATCTTCATTTATCAACCGTCCATCAGGCGCATACCAGGCAATAGAAAAAGGCTTTTTCTGTATGATAGCTTTAAGCGAATCGGTGATGATAGTAATTTCATTTGCCCCATTTTCAATTTTTGCTTTTGTGTTTTGCGGCGATGTAATTACGGCATAAGAGAAATCTTTTTTTAATGGTTGCTTATCAATCCTTATCCTGATAATATTGGGGCTGTAAACAGTAACTGTTGCAAAAGCATTATCAGTTGTAATATCAATACTGTTATTAGCCATACGCACCGATTTTATATTGCCGATATTTTTTACGGGGTTTTGCTGGGCAAAGGAATAAAAAGCAGATAGTAAAAACAGTATTTGCACTATAATAATTTTGTTTATTCTTTTTAAAAACCTATTCATATAACTTATTTTTTAGGATGGTAAAATAGAGTAAAAAAGCTGACCGCAAGGTTAACAATCCTTTTCTTTTTTTCATTTTTTTTTGCAGTTATTATTCTGTAAAATGGTTTATAAAATGTTGCCTAAAAAAAGGGATTGACAAAAATGTCAACCCCCTTTTTAAATAAAAATCTTATAGCGGTTAATTTATTTTCATTGTTTGAGCGTTCTCATTCAATGTGATGGTATAAGTACCGGCGGTTGCGGGTGTTTTAAAATTATTACCCCCTTCCCATTTAATTTTTTTATCTGTACCTACAGCCTGGCTTTGGCCACTGTTATCTTCATAATCAAATGCGCCCCAGTTATTACCTGCCAAAAATTTAATATCCTTATTGGCTTTCAATGCAATAGTTATGGTCCACACGCCATTGCCTGCATAAGTCATTTGAGGAGATGTAGGCGGATCCCAATCATTTACGCCTGCCTGGTTCATGCCATCTCCAACCAGTCTCATTTCTACTGCCGGGCTGGTAAAATATTTGATATTGTTTACATCACGGCCATCCCAAATTATCCTGTTACGCACCGGCGAATTAGTAACGTCTGCAAAATTTGAACCGTTTACTTCCAGCGTACTTCCATCGCCACCTGCAGTACCGTAACTTCTTGTTTCATCAACTGCTTTACTGCCATTATCCCACGCATTATTATCAATTAATTTCCAACCCTGGTTGGCAACAAATGTATTAATGCCTACAAATAAATTGGTTGCTGCATTGCCCATTGCATAAGTGGGGAATACATTTGGAGGGTTCCATCCTGCACCTGTAGCACCACCTACAAAGCCCATTCTGCCTTCACGGATATCATATTTTAAAGTAGTGCGGTTAACACTTACCCGATAATAACCGGAAGTTGCAACGCTAAAATTACCTCCACTTGTAGAAAGGTTGCCAGCACTTCCACCATAGTTTACATCCCAGGTGCGGCCTATCGTAACTTTAAACTCTGCACCAGCCGGCAAATAAATATAGATATAATACAAATCGTTAAATACTCCGGAACGAAGATCTCTGATTAATTCCGGCGCAGTTGGAGGATCCCAGTTATTGCCATTACCTGTAGCCGCCTGGTAACTCCCGGGTAAATACATCCTTAAAATAGGTAGATAACTTTGTATTGTTACATTTACAACGTTTGAATAAACTATTGCGCCCAATGCAGTTACTGCTTTTATGCGGTATTCCACTTTTCCTAAGCTGCCCCCGGTAACGCCTGAGGTTAAGGCTGTACTATTCATTTCACCCTGTGTTAATCCTTTAGAGACAACAGCAGCTCCCGCTGCAATTTCATTTGGCGCTACAAAGTTTTTACCTGCAGAATCATACTGTAGGGTATAAGTTATCATTCCCGGATAACTGATAAAAGCAGATGTCCAGGAGAAAGTGTTGGAAGGCGAGGAGGCTGTAGCTAAAGCAAGGGTAACAGCACTATTTGCACTCGTTAATACTGAAGGATCAGCAAAAGGAGTAACAGTTACTTTCACCACATTAGACATATATCTTTCATTGTTGTTACTGTAAGAAGATATTAGCCTTACATCAATAGATTGGGCCACATTTAATTTAAAGCCTAAGTTTAGTAAGATGGCATTTAACTCTCTTCCGGTTATAGAAGTTATTAATACACCGGTAACAGTTTTGGTTTGCTCTTTTGCAAAATTTTTGCCGGTACTGTCAATTTCTAAAATGTATTTGGTAGTGGAAGAATCATTGGAATATTTTGGATTACTCCATAAAAAATTTACCACAGCTTTATTAGAATCTGCAAGTGTTGGTGCAACTGCAGTTAATGAACTGCTTAAAACAGGAGAAATACCTAATTGGTAAACTGGTAAAGCCTCCACTTTTTTGAGGTTGTCAATTTTTTTACAGGCTGTAAAAAAAACTGCAAGAGCCATCGTTGCTAAAAGTATTTTTGAAATATATTTCATTGTAAATGTTTTAAAGTTTTTAATTAAACCTGAACAGGAAAAATTTATTCCACTGTATATTTTCCGGTTTTAAAATCTACTGTTATCTTATAAGTTTTTGAGACAGCAGGTGATAAAAAATCTCCGCCATCAGGCTTAAAGCTGTCGCCATTTACATTGTTGGCATTACCACTTCCTGTAAAACCATATTTATTACTCCAATCACCGTAAACCGGCACAAACAAAAATGAATTATTGGCACTGAGGGTAATAGTAAGTTCAAACTTTGACGAGTTTACTTTGGTAAAGCGCTGGCTTACCAGTTCAGGATCTCCATTACTCATCCAGCTTGCGGGTGAGGCCTTTCCGGTAATATATAACTTGGCAGGTACAGGATATACCACATCCTGATAAGGTGTTATTACAATTTTTATAACGTTGGAATATAAAGGAACACTTGAATTAATGATATTTGATTTTAGGCGTATCTCCATATTGTGTGGCGTGTTTTCCAATAAACCCATTCCTACTAACAATGTATTAAGCTCTTTTACAGTAATGGCCGTTGATAATTCTTTGGGAATTGACTTTTCCCCAATTTTAGGATTGGTGAAATTTGCACCGGCTGTATCAATTTGCAAAGTGTATGCAACATCCTGTGAACTTGGCCCTGTGTTAAACTGGTAATTAGGATTTGTCCATGTAAAGCCTAATGCCTGGTTATCTTTATTGGCAATTAATAATACCAGTGGTGCTGCAGATGAAACCGTAAGCACTGGTGCAGTTCCTCCCTCAAAATAATTTTTATTTTCATCTTTTTTACAGGAAGCAAGCGTTGCCGCCAGTAACGAAAAGAAGAAGATTTTTTTTACTATATTTTTCATTATAAATGTTTTTGCAGTTAAAAATTAGTACCCTGTATTTTGTGTCAGATTAGGGTTTGCCGTTCTGTTTGTAGAGGGTATTGGAAAAATATTGTACTTAGCGTCAACCGCTGTACCCGATGCCACGCCGCCTTTCCAGGGCCATACGTAAGTGGATGTTGTTAATAGTCCGTAACGTATTAAATCTGTACGGCGATGCCCCTCCCAATACAATTCTCTTCCTCTTTCGTTAAGAATATTTTGTAAGCCTGTTGTTACAGGGGTAAGATCGGATGCAGTAAAAGCAGCAGCGCCAGCCCTTGTTCTAATATTGTTCAGATACGTTAATGCAGTAGCTGCATCGCCTCCTGTGCCGCCTCTTAAAACTGCTTCGGCATAAATCAAATACATTTCAGGTAAACGGAAAACCGGGAAATCAATATCTGAAAAATCTTTTTTAGAATCTGAAACAGGACCTCCGTCTGACCGGATATTTTTAAACTTATTCACGTGCATTCCCTGATCAAAATTGCTGATATCGCTGATGGCTATTTGCGAATTGCTGGTGCCATATTTTGCGGTCGTAAACATTGCTCTCTTATCTGTATTGCCACTTAAATCAGGAAACAGATCTGCCAATCCTTTTGTAGCTCTGTAACCATACCATCCGCCACCCACACCGTAGTCATTATGATCATCACCTGATGCACAGTGTACAAAGAAAGTGGTATTTCCATAAGCCTGTGTGCGTAACCCATCGCAATTAATGGCAAACATAAATTCATCTTTACGTTTATCATTATCTGCCATAAATAAATACCCGTAATTGGGTTGTAATGTGTAACCTCCGTTTATAACTTTTTTAGCATAAGTAATGGCTTCAGTATATTTTGCTGTGCCGCTATACACTTGTGCATTCAAATACAAACGGGCCAGTAAAGCCCAGTCAGCGCCCTGATCTACTCTGCCATACTCAGCAGTTTTTGCCGCTGCTAAATCAGGTTCAATTGCTTTTAATTCAGCCTCAATATAAGCGTATAATTCTGCCCTGCTTTTTTCGCCGGGTAATTCGGTACCTACTGCATTGGCTTCTGTAATAAAAGTAGATTTTCCAAAAAGATCCAGCATTACCCAGTAATTAAATGCACGTAAAAAGCGGGCTTCTGCTCTTGATTTTTTTATGTCATCAGCATTTGTACCGGTAATATTACGCTCTGTAAGTTTTGCATCTGTG
>JANLQE010000302.1:0-2225 GCA_031367625.1 Bacteroidota bacterium | reverse complement strand
GATGTATGGATGGCTAAACCCGGCGAAGCAGAATACAAAACCGTTATCATGGTGGGCATTATGGTGATGGTTAGTTCTTTGCTGCGTTTTTTTCAGGAGTACCGGAGTAACCGGGCGGCAGAGCAATTAAAAAGTATGGTAAAAACCACCGCAACTGTGCTGAGAAAATTAACCGGTAAAATAGAATTGGATATAAAAGAATTAGTACCCGGTGATATTATTTTTCTTTCCGCCGGCGATATGATACCTGCCGATTGCCGCATCATTCAATCAAAAGATTTATTCGTAAGCCAGGCCATGCTTACCGGCGAATCTATGCCTGCCGAAAAAAGAAATCTGGCTATCCGTAACGCAGATAATATATCACCGCTTGAGTTAGATAATATTTGTTTTATGGGTACTAATGTAGTAAGCGGGTCTGCTACAGCTATGATTGTTACAACAGGCAACCAAACTTATTTTGGGTCAATAAGCAAAACAATAGTTGGCAAAAGTGCAGAAACAAGTTTTGACAAAGGCGTAAACAAAGTGAGTTACTTACTCATAAAGTTTATGCTGATAATGGTGCCATTAATTTTTGTTATTAATGGTGTTGTAAAAGGAAACTGGATGGAAGCTTTACTGTTTGCCATAGCAGTAGCCGTTGGCTTAACACCCGAAATGTTGCCCATGATAGTAACAGCAAACCTTGCCAAAGGTGCTGTAAGCATGAGCAAAAGAAAAGTAATTGTAAAGCGCCTTAACGCTATACAGAACCTGGGCGCTATGGATGTGCTGTGTACCGATAAAACCGGTACACTTACCATGGATAAAATTGTACTGGAAAGGCATTTGAATATTTTTGGTGATGAAGATGAAGAGGTGTTAAAATGGGCTTACCTCAACAGCTATCATCAAACAGGATTAAAAAATTTATTGGATTTAGCCGTATTGGACCATCTTGAAGTACACGACTATTTAAAAGTGGAAGAATATTTTTTGAAGGTGGATGAAATCCCGTTCGATTTTCAAAGAAGGAGAATGAGCGTAATTTTAAAACAACGCAATGGCAAACATTTGTTGATTTGTAAAGGAGCTGTAGAAGAAATGCTGGATTTGTGCAGCCATGCTTTTAACCCCGGAGAAGATAAACAACTGCATATCGAAAATGATATCGTAATTCCGATGGATGCGGATGTGAGAAAAAAAATATTAAACACCTCCAAAAAATTAAATGAAGAAGGGTTGAGGGTATTGCTGGTTGCCATTAAAGAATTTGACGACAGGGCACTTACCTATTCTGTAGAAGATGAAAAAGACATGGTGCTTACCGGCTTTATTGGTTTTTTAGACCCTGCAAAACCATCCGCTAAAACTTCTATTGAAGCCTTACAGAAATTAGGCGTTACGGTTAAAGTATTAACCGGCGATAATGAAATTGTTACCAAAAAAATATGCCGGGATGTGGGTATTTCTTATAGCAATATTTTATTGGGTAGCGAGTTAGAAAAAATGAGCGATGCCGAATTGCAAAATAAAATAGATGATATTTCCATACTTGCCAAATTAAGTCCTGTTCAAAAAGCAAGAGTTATAAAACTCTTGCAGGCAAAAGGCCATACCGTTGGTTTTATGGGTGATGGTATTAATGATGCAGCAGCATTAAAAGAAGCAGATGTAGGCATAAGTGTGGATACTGCCGTGGATATTGCTAAAGAAAGTGCTGATATAATTTTATTGGAAAAAGATTTAATGGTATTGCGTAAGGGAGTAATTTATGGGCGCAGAACTTTTGGCAATATCATCAAATACATCAAGATGACGGCCAGCAGCAACTTTGGTAACATGTTCAGTATGCTTGGGGCAAGTGCTTTTCTTCCATTTTTACCCATGTTACCCGTTCAAATTCTGGTGCAGAATTTATTGTACGATATTTCTCAAACCTCTATTCCATGGGACAGGATGGATGAAGACTTTTTGGAGAAGCCAAAAAAATGGGATGCTTCGGGTATTCAGCGGTTCATGATTTTTATCGGGCCCATCAGTTCTATATTTGATTATGCCACGTTTTTTTTAATGTTCTATTTCTTCAAAGCTAATTCTCCTGAACATCAAAGCCTTTTTCAAAGTGGTTGGTTTATAGAAGGATTGCTATCGCAAACGCTTATTGTACACATGATACGGACAAAGAAAATTCCTTTTATACAAAGCTGGGCTACTGCACCGGTAGTGGCATTAACGTCACT
>JANLQE010000283.1:0-8660 GCA_031367625.1 Bacteroidota bacterium | reverse complement strand
ACACTTCTCACCGCTACGGCAACCAATTTAATTTTGCTGCCGGTTTTATTGATGGTAACGAATAAACATAAACTTTAATCTATATTTAAACAGCTAAAAAAAACCCATTCGATTTTGAATGGGTTTTTTTTAAAAATGGTTATTTAATATCCAGGATTTTGTTGTCCTTTTAAAGCTGGATTAATATCAATTTCCCTTTGTGGAATAGGTAATATTACCTTTGGAGAATTTGTAGGATCACATGGTGTTGAAATGCCAGCAGCGGGCCCTGAGGAACGCAAAGGCAATCCTTTTCTTAATAAATCCATTCTCCTATGTCCTTCAAAAGCCAGTTCTTTACGTCGTTCATTTAAAATGCCATCAATTAATGCTTGCTTGGTAGTAAAAGTAATTAGTGTCCAATCAGCAAGACCAGCTCTTCTTCGTAAGGCATTTATTAAATCAATAGATTCCTGATTTAATCCATCTTTTTCTGCTAATGCCTCAGCTCTGTTTAGATACATTTCCGTAACTCTAATTACAGGGGTATTATCAGCATTGGTCCTGGCATCAAAATATTTTAAAGTAAATCTTCTCCTGGGGCCATCCGAAGCTACAGCTGAATCACTAATAGCCAAACGCTTATCGCCGGGTTCTTGTAAATAAGCTTGTACAAGGCTTGTGCTAAAAGGCGCATCACCCCTTCCGCCGGCTGAAGCAGGACGGTGATACGAAGCCAAACCACCAGCACCTGTTCGGGAATTATCTGTTGTAGTCATTTCAATAGTAAATACATCTTCAGCAGAATTAGCGTCATAAAATGCATAATTAGCAGCCAAAGTATATGTCGGCGTTGCTGTGATCACCTCATTAGCCCTAGAAGCCGCCTCTGCCCATTCTTTTCTGTATAAATGAAGGCGGGATAAAAGGCCTCTTGCAGCACCTTTTGTGGCTCTGCCTCTAGTATCGGCTAAAGCAGCATACGTAGCGGGCAAATCTGTTATAGCTTCCTCTAAATCTTTTTTAATTTGTAAATGAACCTCGTTAACGGTATTTCTTGCAGGAAAATTAATATTAGCGGGATCAAATTGCTTTAATACAAGCGGCACTCCTAAATTACTTCCGTTACTGCAATTGTAAGGCTGAGCAAATAAATTAACCAATTGGAAATAAGTTAATGCCCTTATGAACTTTGCTTCGGCTACCATCTGCTTTTTTTGTGCATCTGTAAATCCTGCTTCAGTTATGCCCGGCACACGATCAATGATAGAGTTAGCTCTTAGTATTACTTTGTAATGATTTTCCCAAATAGGAGCTATACTGGTATTAACTGAAAGAGTAGTAAATTGGCTAATCTCCTGAAGCGTGGGAAAAGAACCTACAAATTCTACATTGTCAGCCTGGTAATCCCCTATAATAAGAGGCAAACCACCAAACACATCTAAAAGCTGAGCAGTACTGTAAACACCAAAGACTGCCGCCTGTGCTCCTGCTTTGGATGTAAAAACTGCCTGATCTGAGACTGACTGTTCCGGCTCAATTGCCAGTTCTTTTTTACAGGCAACAAAGGAACAAACCAACAATAATAATAGTAAGGATAATTTATATAATTTCATAAAAATTTTAATTTTATAGTTTAGAAACTTATGTTAAGACCTAAAGTAAATGTTTTGGCCTGTGGTAAAGCAAAAAATGACTCTCCTTGAACTAAACTGCCGCCGTTAGCAGACACTTCCGCATCTGGCCCACGAAAAGCTTTATCCTGAATAATAAAAAGGTTTTGACCTAGCACATAAAAACGGGCACTTCTGATAAATTTTATTCTATCTGTTGCAGTTTTTGGCAGTTTGTAACCGAATGATAATGTTTTTAAACGGGCATAAGACCCGTTCTGCAATTGCAAAGTAGATGACTGGTTGAAAATAGGGGCGGTAGGGCTTGCTAAACCCGGAGCAAAGGCCTGGTCACCTGCCTTTCTCCAGTAATTCAAAACATTTGTAGTTTTATTGAATGAGCTCGTGCCAAGGTTTTCTGTAAATCCTAATCCACTGATTAACACTTTATTACCATAAGCAAAGTTAAAAAAGGCCGAGACGTCAAATTCTTTAAAACGGAATGAATTAGTAAAACCTCCTGTATATTTTGGAATAGCACTGCCTACAATTTGCCTGTCTGCGGCTACGGGAGTGGTAGTAGGCTTACCATTCTTATCTAACCATTCTGCATCACCGGTTGTAGGATTTACGCCAAGGTATTTGATCATGTAAAAAGTATTTCTTGAGTAACCCACTATGGCACGTTGTGCTCCGGAAATCACCAGATGGTCGCGGCCTGCCTCATCCTTGTTAGTAGGCAAGGAAAGTACTTTGTTATTAAGATAACCAAAATTTAAAGATGTGTTCCACTCAAAGTCCCTGGATTTGACATTTACCGTATTCAATTCAATATCAACACCTTTGTTCTCTATTTCGCCAATATTTTTGTTTACAGATGGATAACCTGTTGTAAATGGGAGCGGAACCCCAATAAGATTATTTACGGTACGCTTGTTATAAACATTTACGTTGAGGTTTATTCTTGATTTAAAAAGGGAAGTGCTTATTCCGATATCCCATTGATTTGTTTCCTCCCATTTAAGATTAGGATTTGGAATTTGACTGGGGTTCAGTCCGGGTGCACCGTTGTAATCAGCTGATATACCGCCACCATATAATCCTAAAGATGGAAAATCTCCCCCAATTCTATCGTTACCAGAGGTGCCATAACTGGCAGTAAGCTTAAGGTTGTTTATAAAATTTACACCTTTAAAAAAATCTTCACCAGAAATTATCCAGCCTCCAGATACAGCCCAGAAAGTTCCATATTGATTTGCCGAACCAAATCGGGAAGAACCATCACGCCGAACGGAAGCTTCCAGTAAATAACGTTCTTTAAAACGATAGTTTAAACGGCTGAAATAGGATTCTAATGCATAAGCACTGCGTGACGCAAAAGTGGTAGTAGGTGTTGAGCCTGAAGCTACGTTTGGTAACCGATCGTTAGCAAAGCCTGCCGCTGCAACAGTTATATTATCATACATTGTTTTTTCAAAACTTTGTCCCAACAAGGCTCCAACAAAATGATTTCCAAGGCGTTTTTCATAATTAAGTGTGTTGGTGGTAAGCCATTTCCTGTTTTGCTGAATTGCTCTGGAAGCAAAGCCTCCGGCAGTTACAATATTTACGCTCCGGCTTCTTTCTTCTGTTTGTACATTATCTATACCCCAATCCGTTCTAAATTTAAGATTATCAATAAGGGTAAAGTCAATAAAAGCATTTCCGGTAGTGCGGCCTGATCTGAAATCGTTTGTATTTAATGCCTCAATTGCCAATACATTAGCAATAAATCCTGTATTTACGTAATTACCAGCGGAATCCCGTGGCTGTACATAAGGTAGGAAAAGTGTTGCAGCTGTTAAAGGAGCAAATGTGTTATTTTCTACACCAATCCTGTCACTATTTGTATTAGACATACTTAGGTTAGCGCCTACTTTAACCCTTTTGGAAATATCATGGTCTAAATTTATTCTACCTGATAACCTCTTAATATTATTACCAATAGTAAAGCCATTTTCAGTAAAATAAGATCCGCCAAGGTAAAAACGGGTTCTGTCGTTGCCTCCTGCAGCTGATAAGGAATAAGAATTTAAGTTACCTTGCCTTAATACACCATTAACCCAATCAAAATTTCCTGCCGGAAACGTAGGCACTGGTAAACTTCTGGCAACTCTGTAATCTTTTACAAAACCCCTGAATTGATCGGCATCAAGCAAATCAGGCCGACTTGTAGGATTTGAAACACCGGTATAATAATCAAGATTCACCCTTGTTTTCTGGTTATTTGCACCTCTTTTTGTTTTAATTATAATTACACCATTTGTTCCACGGCTTCCGTAAATTGCTACCGCAGCGGCATCTTTTAATACCGTCATCGATTCAATATCATTAGGATTTAAATCAAGCAATGGGTTTAGACCGGAACCACCTCCCTGTGCGCCCGAAAGAACATCATCATTGAGGGGAACGCCATCTACAACATATAATGGTTGGGTGCCACCTAATAAAGAGGAAGCTCCTCTTACCTGAACGTTAGGTGCTGCACCTAATAACCCGGATGAGTTAACCATATTAACCCCAGCAGCACGACCTTGCAAAGCCTGGGTTGGCGATAAAATTGGTGTGTTGGCAAATTCATCTGCTCGTATTACTGAAGCAGCCTGGGTCCTTGTTCTTTGCGTTTGGGTGCCATAACCTACTACTACTACTTCCTGAAGGTCTTTTTTTTCTGCAATTAAAACTACCGTAATGTTGGATAAATTTTTAATGGACACGTCTTGTGTAACCAATCCAATAGAGGAAATAGTGAGGGTGTTAACTTTAGTATTTACTGCTAAAAAAAAAGCTCCTTCAGCATTGGTAATAGTACCAATCTTGGAATTCCTAACAAAAACAGAGGCATCAGGGATAGGGTTTCCTTCTCCATTTTTTACCACACCGGTAACTGTACGAGTCTGCGCATTAACTCCTAAAGAAAATAGTAAGATTAAGCATAAGTAAAATAATTTCTTCATAAGCTCTTTTTAGATTTTAATTTTTAAAAAAATGAATAAAAGTGTAAATTTATTTACATTTAATTTTTCGATACGGCACCTGACAATGTTTAAAAGGGATGCTACAAATATTGTGTTTTTATTCTTATCCGCCAAATAAAAGGGTGCATTTAAAATTGTCGCTATTGAAATAATGTCATTTTGCTAAAGCCACTACCTTTTCTCTTAATTGCCACGCCTTTAAAGGCGTGGCAATTAATTCATACACTGTATCCGGGCTTTAGCCCAAGCGACAATTTTAAATGCACCCAAATAAAAGGTTAGAAGTAGGCATTTAAGCACTCCAAAATTAAAGCTAAATAGGTTAGTACAATCAATGCATTTGCTAAAATAAATGGTTTACAATGTTTACAGGTACTAACATTTTGGAGTTTGTAAAGCAATTTGATACTAAAGAAAAATGTTTGAATTACTTGGGTAGTATCAAATGGGCGCAAGGGTTTAGTTGTGCTAACTGCGACAATACAACCTGGAGTAAAACGAAGTTCTTGTAGGTACGCAGATGCAATAAGTGCAAGTACAAACAATCTGCTACATCAGGTACATTATATCACAAATGCAAAATTGATATGCCTAAAGCATTCATGTTTACATTTTTGGAAAGCACAGGTAAGAAGGGAATAAGTTCAACCGAACTGAGCAGAAAATTAAGTTTGCATCAAAAGACTTGTTATGCCTTTAAAAGAAAAGTAATGGCTTCGATGGAGAGTAGTGGCTTTATTAAATTAGCAGGAACGGTAGATGTTGATGAATTTTTTGTTGGAGGATTTGAGGAAGGAAAAGTTGGAAGAGCACAGGTAAGAAGCGGCAAGTTGGGATGGGGATTGAGATGCAGAAGAAAGGTATTGTTCGTTGCCATGCGTTGCAAATAGAAGATTGCGGAACAAAACAATTAAAACCTTTTTTTGAAAAGCATATAGCCAAGGAAGCAAACATAAGAACAGACTAATGGAGAGGATACAGGCCATTAAAAAGTGAATACAAAAATTTGAATCAGCGGAAGAGTAACCCAAAGCAAAACTTTAAACTTTTTCACCGGCAGGTGATGATGATAAAAGGATGGCTGAGAGGAATACATCATAGTGTAAAAAACCTTAAGCCATACTTAGACGAGTTTTGCTATCGGTTTAATAGAATAAAATCATTCGATGGGATTTTTCATAACATAACCAGTAGGATGATGAATCACAAACCTGTTGCGGCCTCTTTGGTTCACTCATCTAAACAATTTTAAAAGTGGTTAATCTTTTATTTCACCACTTCTCCCAACTTCTGCCCCAATGCCTCTCCCCTTAATTCTGTTGCAATAATTTTACCCTGCGGGTCAATTAAAACATTGTAAGGAATTCCTTCAAAACCATAAAGGCCTACTGCGGCACTGTTCCATTTTTTTAAATCGCTTATATGTTTCCAGGCAAGGTTATCATCTTTTATGGCTTTAAGCCAGGCTGCTTTATCATCATCCAGCGAAACGCCTAACACGGTAAAATTTTTATTTTTGTATTTATTGTATGCTCCTACAACATTTGGGTTTTCTCCACGGCAGGGGCCACACCAGCTTGCCCAAAAATCAACCAGTACATATTTACCTTTTAACTGGCTTAGCGAAAACGGTTTGCCTTCTGTATCGTTCATGGTAATATCGGGCGCCATGCTGCCAATGGTTGGCTTACTACCGTTACCGCTGGCAGCGGCAGATTGTGGTTGATTTTGTTGGGCCGTCATTTGATTAAACTGGGTTACAATAGAAGCTATTCCCAGGTGATTGGGAAAACGTTTTGCCAGATCAGGAATGGCCTGTTTTAATAACGCAGGATCTATACCCTGCGTATAGCCTAATGCAAACATGGCGATAACCGGGTCTTGTAAACTATCAACTGATTTTATAATAAATTTTTTAAAATTTGCAGAAAGCTCATCTAATTGTGTTGTTTGTAGCGCAACAATGCTGTCATTATTTTTAGTGGTTTTTAAACTTTCTAATTTTGCAGAAGCTTCTACCAAGGCTTTGCGGCGGGAATCAATATCAATCAAAAAGTTTCTGAAACTATGATTGGCAGGCGTATTAAAATTGGCCCCCTGCAGGCTTAGCTCTTTTATATCTGCCTTAAAATTTATATCCGGTTTATCATTGATAAAAATAAATCCACTTTCTACTTTTTCTAACCTTAGCCTGTACAGGCCTTCTTCGGGTGCTATACCGGATACGGTAAATTTGCCATCTTTTACTACTCCGGTATCTAAAACCTCTGGATTTTTCTGGCTGAAAAAAAGTTGTTCCAGATAAATTTTTTGATCTTCTACGTTTTTAATTTCACCTGTTACTGTAAATTTTCCTTTATCATTTTTTTGGCTGCAGGAGGCAATGCTCATACAAATAATAATGATTGCTGCAATTCTTTTCATACTATACATTGTTTAGTTATTTAATTTTTCTGCTAATAATTTATTTACTATCTGCATATCTGCTTTGCCCTTGCTTAATTTTTTTACTTCACCTGCAAACAGGCCCAGCAAATTCTTTTTGCCCGATTTATATTCTTTTACTTTTTGCGGCATGGCTTCAATTACACTGGCCACCCAGGCTTCTACTGCACCGGTATTACTTTGCTGTAAAAGATTTAATTGGGTGACTATCTGCAATGCTGTTTTTTCAGGATCAGCAATGAGCGCCTGTAAAATTTTTCCGGAGGCATTATTAAAATTTACTTTGCCTGCATCTGTCATTTCTATTAAAGCCGCAATAGCAGCAGGTTGTAACGGAAATTGCGAAAAGCCGGTATTGTTTTCATTGCAGTAAGATTTAAGGGGGCCAATCATCCAGTTGGCAATGGCTTTATAATTATTATTGTGTTGTACCAGTTGCTCAAAAAAATCGGCATCTTCTTTATCGCTGCAAATTATGCCAGCATCGTAGGCAGATAATTTATATTGATCTGTATATTTTTTTTGAAGTGGGGCAGGTAAACCCGGCATAGCTTCTTTTACCTCCTGTATGTATTTTTCCGAAATAAAAAATGGCGGCAGATCCGGTTCAGGAAAATAACGGTAATCATCTGCTTCTTCTTTATTTCTCAATGCAAAGGTTGTGTTACTGTCTGCATCAAAGCTCCTGGTTTGCTGTATAACGGGTTGATTGTTTTCTGTTAATTCAATTAAGCGTTCTACTTCTGCTTCTATGGCTTTTTTTACATTGCGGATGCTGTTGAGATTTTTTACTTCTACTCTGGTATTCAATTTTGTTTCCCCTGTTAACCGGATAGATATATTAGCATCGCAACGCATACTTCCTTCTTCCATATTGCCATCGCAAACGCCAATCCATCTTACGAGTTTTCTTAATTCTGTAAGGTAGGTGTAGGCTTCATCGGCGCTGTGCAAATCCGGTTCTGTTACAATTTCCAGCAAGGGCATGCCCGCCCTGTTTAAATCTATGCAGGTATAATCTTCGTCAATATCATGAATACTTTTGCCTGCATCTTCTTCTATGTGAATGCGGTTTAGTTTTACCTTTTTTTCGCCACCGGCTGTTTGTATGGTTAAATATCCGCCTTTGCAAATGGGAGTGGTGTGCTGGCTTATCTGGTATCCTTTTGGAAGATCAGGATAAAAATAATTTTTACGGGCAAAATAATTATGTTGTTCTATTGTACAATGCATGGCAAGCCCAAGCTTTACGGCATGTTCTAACACCTGTTTGTTCATTACCGGCAAGGTGCCGGGATGCGCCAGCGAAACCGGGCTTACCTGTGTATTTGGTTCGGCACCAAAGGCAGTACTGTCGCCACAAAATAATTTGCTTTTTGTCAATAATTGTGCATGTACTTCCAGACCAATGACCGCCTGGTATTTATTATTTTTTATCACCGGGCAAAAATACAATGATTTCTTTTGTGGGAGAGGGTTATGATGGTAAGGAATACTTAAAATAAAAAAGCACCGGCATTTTGTACCAGTGCTTCTTGTTTTTAGTCATGGTTATAAATTTGCTGTCTTTAATTTCCTGGGAATTTTGATAGTGAAATTCATTTCA
>JANLQE010000253.1:0-6524 GCA_031367625.1 Bacteroidota bacterium | reverse complement strand
CCCTTATTGGTTTGTATTTGCCCGGTGGTAAGTTTTGTATCGTTCATAATGTATTTTTTTAAAATGCAAATTTAATGGTTACTGTGCTAATGCCTGTGGTAAATAAATAGCTCATTTTTTTATACAATTGCCAATCATGTTCAAACCCGCCAATGTAGTTTAATAATATTAATGGGCCGGGATCAAAAAAAATAAAATAAAATTACTTCGCATTGCGCAAATCAAAAGTCGAACAAATCTTTTATCAGTTTGTAATTTTACAAAAAAACATAAAGATGAAAAAGGTTTGGTTAATAACAGGCTGCTCTACAGGTTTTGGCCGTGAGCTGGCAAAAGAAGTATTGGCAATGGGATATAATGCTGCTGTAGCTGCCCGCAATACTGATGATGTAAAAGATATTACAGAGGGATATTCACAAACAGCCATTGCTGTAAAATTAGATGTAACAAAGGCAACCGATATTGCTGCGGCAGTAAATACAACAGTGGAAAAGTTTGGGCAGATTGATGTATTAGTTAATAATGCCGGCATCGGATACTTTGGGGCTATTGAAGAAAGTGAAGACGCAGCAGTACGCAGAATGTTTGAGATTAATTTTTTTGGGCTTGCAAAAATGACACAACAGGTATTGCCCTTTATGCGTAAACAACGCAGCGGACATATTGTAAATATTTCCTCTATTGGCGGGCTGAGAAGTTTTCCCGGAGTGGGCTTTTACAATGCTACTAAATTTGCTGTGGATGGTTTATCAGAATCGCTTGCTAAAGAAATGGCACCATTGGGAATTAAAGTAACCATTGTGGCACCCAGCGGATTTAGAACAGATTGGGCCGGGCGTTCGGCACAGGATAGCCCGGTAAAAATTGATGACTACGCCAGTACCGCAGCAAAAAATGCCGGAGATATAAGAGGCTATAGCGGCAGCCAGCCCGGCGATCCGGTACGTGCTGCAAAGGCAATTATTAAAGCCGTAGAAGCCGATGAGCCACCACTGCGGCTTTTGCTGGGTGTGGCAGCATTAAAAGGCGCCCGCATGAAATTAGATGAATTGAAAAATGATTTTGATACCTGGGAAGAAACTACCGCAGGAGCAGATTTTCCTCTATAATAAAAGTTGACTGCATTATTTGCTGTGGAATTTTAAATACAATAAAAACTGGTACGATATTTTATTATTTAAAATAGCAATTAACAATTTTCACCTACTTAAACAGTACAATCATGTTAAACAACAAAACGCTATTACTTGCCGGTGCCGGCCTGGCTATTTATGCCGCTTACAAATATTCTAAAATGAGTGAAGTACAAAAAAATGATTTGATGAACTCATTGAAAGAAAAGGGTAAAAAACTGGCAGATAAATATGTTCCGGAAGATATAAAAAACAAATTTACCACTGCTATGGCAGATGGTGAAAACAGTTTTAAATCTGGATTTTAAAAGAATAAGCCTGACATACATCATTCAAAAGCGTTTTGTTATTTTGCAAAGCGCTTTTTAATTTTGCTGTTAAGGTGGTTAGTTGGATAATAATAATAACCCGTTTACTATCCATTTTTTATCAGCTATCAATTCTTTTCGTTTTTTGATTGCCTTTTTTAATTTAGCGCATTCACATTCGTTTTCTTATTTTCACTTTAACAATGCAAAGAACAAACCCCGATATTGATATTATCATGTACGTTTTACAGGCGGTGATGGAAGATCAGCCTCATTCGGTATTTGCCAAAAGCCTGCACCAGCAATACTGCGAAAGGGGTGGGCTGAGTAAAAAACAACTGGAAGGTCTTTACAGCAAAGCCTCCAAAATAGAAAACATACATCCCGGCAGAATGGCTACACTACAGGCCATCATTTTAAAAAAACATACCCGCCACAAATCTGAGGTTACTGTAAAAGCTGCCATGCCTGTAAGAGATGATACAACAGGCAAAATGATTGAAGATATACTTGCAAAATATCCGGGGCATAAAAGAGTGCTTTTTTTTAAAGCCCGGTACTCCAAAAATGAGCCTCTTTCACCCACAGATATTGCAGAAATAAATAAGTTTGCGAAACTTCTTTTATAGCAGTATAATTTTTATCATTTTATTTTACTAAATACAAAGCCCAGTAGCGCTGCATTTAGTCTTGTACTTTTAAGATAATTTTAAACCTGTTGGCATTTTATGGCATGATTTTTCTATCTGGTATAGTATTAAATTTTATATTATGAAAAAGATTTTATTTCTACTTGTTGCTGCTACAATCAGCATCACCGCAATGTCTCAGGGCAATAGTAAAGGCAAAGGAAATGGACATGGAAAGCATGATAAAAATTACAACAACAAAAATAATGACGACGACCGTTATGACCGCAACAATAATGATAATGGGCGTTATGATGAAAGAAATGAAAGGAACAATAATAACAGGTGGAATAATAATAATAACCAGAATAACCAGTCTGGCAAATATTCCAAAAATACTCCTTCAAAAGTTGGGAATGCATTTTACAGGGATTACCCTAATGCAGGGAATGTTAGCTGGACAAAATCAAAAGGAGTGTGGACAGCCCATTTTGGCAACGGGTTATTTAACCGCACAGTATCTTACAGGGCTAACGGCCAGCGTGTAGATGGTAATTATTATAACCGAAGAAATTATTCACAAGATAATAGAACAGGTTTAGATAAGATTTTGAGAAGAAGCGGTATAGGTGTTAATTAAGCAATATATTTTAAAAAGGTTTTGTAATTTTTTGATTGTACACAATTAATAAAAGAGGCTCTCTTAAAGAGGCAGCCTCTTTTTATTTTCAATTATTTTTTGAGCTATTTTTCAGGCTGTATAGTATTCACATTCAACTACATTACAGGTTTATATTTTTTGGAATATCCATATTTGTTTATGCAATAAAAAATGACAGTATGCCTGTTGCTATTAATGTACATCCGGTAATAATACCAGCATTATGTTCCAATGTATGCCAGTTTAGTTTTAATATTCCCCTGTATGCAAGCCTTACCCACAGCACCATTCCGGTAACGGAAATAACTAAATATAACACTGCAATAGTTAATACGGCCCACCAGCCTTTTGTACCTGCCAATAAGAAGTAGGCTTCAATTTCGAGACAAGGCGAAAGAAACATGGCTATTACCAGCGCCATGATTATTTTTGGTTTTGATAATGATGGCTTTGGTATCTGATGCAAATGAAAATGCCTGTGCATGTGATGCTGGTAAATAAAAAAAATACCTAACATAATAAGTGTAGCTGGTGCAATAAAATGAGTAAAGTATTGAATGTTATTGGACAGTTGTAAACCGAGCAACCCTAAAATAACGCCTATCATTATGGTACTTAACGCATGTGCAAGCCCGGCTAAAAAAGTTACCTGCGTTACTTCTTTTATGCTCCAGTTTTCTTTTTTGCCAATGGAAAGAACAGGCAACCAGTGGCTGGGTATTACTGCATGTAATAAACTTAATAAAATACTGCCTAAAATAATACTGTACATAATTTTTTACTTAGTAACCCATTCCTGCATAAAATATAAAGTAGAAATGATTTCTTATTTAATGGTTCTCTTACTCCATCTAATTTCAGCACTTCTTATTTTACCTTTAGTAAACTCCACGTTTTGCAGAACCCGTTCCATAGAAAGCCGTATACTCATTATGAGCGTGAAAAATTTCATTTGATTGCAAAAATAAGATGTTATGGTGCAAGCGAAATTAAAAAACAATATGATTTAAAATAATGGTTTAAATTATTCTATTTGCCCATTTAGCAAGGCTTTCTTTTTCCATTTAAAACTAATAAAATATAAAGCAAACCCACTCATTACCGTTATCAACCCAAATATGGAGAAGAGGCGTAACAGGATATTTCCAAAATTATCCCGCCCTTTATAATCCATCGTATGCATCATCCAGAGAAAATCAAATAGCCTCCATTTATTATTCCTGAATTTCTGTACGGTTCCTAATTCGCTGGCCACATATACTGTTGTTTTGGTTGGATGTTCAAAGCTGATGGCGTAAGCAGGTAACGGGCTTTCTCTGTATTCATGATGCCCATTAGTTGTTGTGAGATATTCAATTTCTTTTACTTTGGATTCTCCATTAAAACGCATTTTGGCAACTTCAACGGCTTCTTCTTTGTTTAACGGTCCACGGAGTTGCCCGGTTTCGGCATTGGCAAGATGAGTTATTACCATCATCTCATGCTGGTTGCCGGATTTGTTTTGAATGGCACTGATAACTCTCACCTGGTAAAATGGCCTGCCCAGTATTTCAATCAACTGGAGGGAAATAACAGAATCGATCTTATGCACTTTCTTAATACTTTCTAAAACTTTTGTGGGAGAAACTAAAGAAATATCTGAGGATAATAACGGCGCATTCCGTTTTTGAAAATCTCCATGAACATCATCAATATTGCTCCAGCTAAAGTAGAGCCCGCCTATAGTCCATAATAAAAACTGGATACCTAAAATAAGACCAAGATAACGGTGCGTTCTGCGGATGTAGTAGTGCTTGCTTTTTGCCATAAACAGTATTTGATTTATAATGCAGTGTATTATTACACCTGCAATTTTTTTTGGTAAAACTAAAAATGCAAACTACTTTTTTTAACCCTGGATAAAAATAAAAAACTTATATAATAAATGATGAGAGGAAGCAGCATAAATTGTAAAACCGGTGAAAGGCCCGCATTTACGAATGGTAATACCGGCATTGAAGAAGCATAAGCCCAATTTCCTTCTGCCAGGTGTTTCATCTCTGCAAGTATGGCACCAACGCCGCCTGTCAGCATTAGCAATAAAGCCTTTTGAATATTAATATTTTTTATCCAGAAAGCATTTTTATATATCAGCGCAAAACTAAAATAAATCAACAGCACCATGATGGTATCTGCAACTGTTGCCAATGCACAAAAATAAATATGTTGTACATCATAAACCTTGTTTTTATAAAGCGGCATCTGTAAAAGTTCCCATGCAAAATTTAATATAAAAGAAACTATGCCTGTGTTTAAAACAAATTTTTTAAAAACTATTTTACCCGGTTCTCTTTTTAATAAAATACAATACAAAACTATTATCAACAAAACTGCAATAACCGGAACAATAAACATTACCCATTTAAGATTCATTTTTTTATGCATTGATGATAAAAATTAATATTTGCCTGCAGCATTCCTGCCGGATTCTTTAAAAGGATCTTTATTTTGCTCTTCAATATATTTATCCAATGCCTTTTTTCCGAACTGTTTAAATACTACCGGCGTTACAATCATATCTAATAAAGTAGAACTGATTAATCCGCCGAGAATGACAGTGGCAACAGGATACAGAATTTCTTTACCGGGTGCAGATGCATCTAAGGTTAATGGAATTAATGCCAATGCAGCTACCAAAGCCGTCATCAATACCGGCACCAATCTTTCTAATGAACCACGGATGATCATTTTGTCGCCAAAGGTTTCGCCTTCGTGCTGTACTAAGTGTATGTAGTGGCTTATCATCATGATACCATTTCGGCTGGCAATACCGGTGAGGGTTATAAAGCCAACCAAAGTTGCAATAGAAAAAACACCGCCGGTTAAAAGCACTGCTATCACACTTCCAATCAATGCCAACGGAATATTCAGCATAATCTGAAATACAATCCGGGAGGATTTAAAATGACTGAACAGTACCAGGAAAATTCCCAGGAAAGAAAAAATACTTAAAATGCCAATGAGTCTGGATGCCGATTGCTGGCTCTCAAACTGGCCACCCCATTGTACAAAATATCCCTGTGGCAGTTTTAAATTACTGCTTACTTTTTGCTGCATTTCTTTTACAGTAGTGCCTAAATCCCGCCCCTGCACATTGCAGCTTATTACAATTCTACGCAAAGTATTTTCATGATAAATTGTGTTGATACCATTTTCTAATTCAATTTTTGCAACCTGCTGCAAAGGAATCAGTGAGCCATCCGGCAAAGAAATTTGTGTGTTGCCAATGGCGGTTAAATCATTACGTGTACTGTCTGTTGTTCTCAATAAAATATCAAAACTTTTTTGCCCGTCTAATACCTGGCTGCTCACTTTACCGTTGTAAAATATTTCAATATCTTCTGCTACTTTACCAACCTGCAGACCATAACGCTGCACCGCCTGCCGGTCTATTTTTATAATTAACTGCGGCACCAGCACCTGCTTTTCAATCTGCAGATCCACTACACCGGGAATGCCGCTTACTATTTCTTTTAATTGTGCTGCACTGCCTCTAAGTTCTGTAAGATCATTCCCGAATATTTTAATGGCAACCTGTGCCCTAACGCCTGAAAGCAAATGATCTAAACGGTGAGAAATAGGTTGACCAATATTTACGGTTACTCCTTTCAGTACATTCAGTTGCTCTCTTATTTGTGCTAAAACGGCTTCTCTTTTTTTTACAAACCCGGGTTTTAATGCCACTTCAATTTCTGAGTTGCTCGGCGGCTCTGCATGTTCGTCCAGTTCTGCCCTGCCTGTTCGCCGTGCTGTT
>JANLQE010000229.1:0-3165 GCA_031367625.1 Bacteroidota bacterium | reverse complement strand
AATTTATCATTTTACCCGGTAAAAATTACACAACAATGAGCACACTACAGGAAGGCAGCAAAGCGCCGGCATTTAAAGGCCAGGATCAAAATGGAAAAACAATTTCGTTGGCAAATTACAAAGGCAAAAGAGTGGCTGTATATTTTTACCCGGAAGATATGACCCCAACCTGTACGGAGCAGGCCTGTAACCTGAGAGATAATTTTAGCTTACTCAAAAAAAATAAAATAGAAATAATCGGCATCAGCCCGGATGAAATAAAAAAACATAAAAAATTTGAAGAAAAATTTGAGCTGCCTTTTACCCTTATTGCAGATCCCACCCACAACATCATAGATAAATACGATGTGTGGGGACAAAAAAAATTATTTGGCCACGAATATATGGGCCTGCGCCGCACTACTTTTTTAATAGATGAAAAAGGTATTATCAAAAAAATATTTTTAAAGCCCAAGAGTAAACAACATGCAGAAGAAATTATTGCAGCATGGGATGCCATAAATAAAAAATAATTATTGCCCACGGTAAATTATAAAATAAAAGAAAATTCGTGGCTGGCTGCTATAGCCGCACGTAAACTTAAATGCGGTAAAGTGGCTATGGTGCTTGGCAAAACCATTCACCTGCACAATACGCCTGCTAAAGATTTTTTACAAGACACCTGCTGGCTAAAGCATGAACTTTGCCATGTAGAACAATTCAGAAGGCATGGCATTTTTATGTTTTTAATAAAATATCTTTATCAAAGTATAAGGCATGGCTACTACAATAATAAATATGAAATAGCAGCAAGAGCGGCTGAAAGTAATTGATTCCTTTTCAATATCCGGCTGATCAGCCCTTATTCAAAAATCCATTCCACGCCTCCAAAATCAAATTCGTTATCAATTATATCGCTTGTTAATAATTTGCCTTGTTCATTTACGCCCTTTATTACCGTTTTAAAAATGGCTGTTGATTTTTTAAGGGTTACAGCAGCATTTAATTTATATAAATGCCGGTTATATTCTTTCAGCATCAGGCTAAAGGATTTTTGCTGCAGATCACTTATGCTATCCAATACTTTTTGATGCAGGGTTTTTGCCAGATTTACTGTATCATAATTTTTACCTGTTATTTCTTTTAGCGAAACAGGTTTTTTGTTATCTACTTTAAATACTGTTTGATTAATGTTTATACCAATGCCCACAACAGCATATTTCCATTTATCACCCTGTAAAACATTTTCAATCAAAATGCCCCCTGCCTTTCTGTCACGCCAGTAAATATCATTAGGCCATTTTATAAAAATTTCACCGGCAGATAAATCTTTAAAAAACTGGTAGCAGGCCAGCGATACGGCTACTGATATTTTAAATTGTTCGGCTATTTTTAAATCTTCTGGCATCAATACTATACTCAATGCTATGTTTTGGCCCTTACCCGTTTGCCATTTGTTTCCCCGCTGCCCTCTACCAGCAGTTTGCTCCTGTGCAAACCATGCCATGCCATGCCTCGCCAATCCTGCATGAACAATTGCCATGGCATAGTTGTTGGTACTATCCACGCTATCCAAAATGCTAAATAATCCGCTTTGGGCCATAATCATCTTAACAGGTAAAAAAGAAGTATTACTTTTGAGATAAGTTGCAAGCTACAATTTTTAGCATTGCACAATCCAGCAGTTTTGCACGTAATTATTTAAATAAAAATGAATTTAGTTTGAACAATTTGACCGCCTTAGAGAGCCGAAAAAAAAACAGTGTTACCAGGCTTACACGCAACAGTAAAATCTTCAAGACAATTATAAATGCCATTCACGAAAAAAAGGGTGAAAAGATTGTAAGTATGGATCTTCGCAAAATTCCCGAAGCCGTAACTGATTTTTTTATCATTTGTGAAGCCAGTAATAATACGCAGTTAAAAGCCATTGCAGATTTTATTGAATTTGATGTAAAAGAAATATGTGGCGAAGCTGTATATAAGCATGAGGGCAGGCAGGCGCAGCAATGGATACTGATTGATTATGTAAATGTGGTGGTGCATGTAATGCTTCCCGAGCCAAGAAAATTTTATCGTTTGGAAGAAATGTGGAGCGATGCCCCCGCACAGGAACACTTAGACCAATAATATTTTATAAAAAACTATCCCGAAATTTAAGCAATGGCACTACCAAATATGAATCAGCAAAATAATAACAAGAAGATATCGCCGGAAAATACACCGCCCACAGGAGAAGATCCTCAAAAGAAAAATAAGTTTAATATCTACTGGATATACGGTATAATATTTTTATCCATCATTGTATTCAATTATTTTAGAGGGGTAAACAGTGCAGGTATTGAAACTGATCAGCAGAAGTTTTACCAAATGGTAAAACAAGGTGATGTTGAAAAAATAAAAACCATCCGTAATAAAAAAATTGTACGCATTTTTATAAATCCTGATAGTCTTAAAAATAAAGCTGGTTATTACCGGGCTGCATTAAATGATAAGCAGGACGATAAAAAATATGACGCCTCAATAAAAATAAACCCGCCCCAACTTTATTTCAGCATTATAGATGATAAAACTTTTGCTGCACAAATGGGCGATTTTTACACCAAAAACCCTGCTGTGCTGCAGATACCCGATTCGCCGGATGATGAAGGCGAAATGTTTGGGCAGATTATCAGCACACTACTGCCCATTTTGGTGATAGGTTTAATTTTTGTGATGATGATGCGTAAAATGGGCGGCCCCGGTGGTGGTGGTGGGCCAGGCGGTATTTTCAATATAGGAAAATCAAAAGCTACTCTGTTTGATAAAGGCACCAGGGTAAATATAAATTTTGGCGATGTTGCCGGGCTAGATGAAGCCAAAGTAGAAGTAATGGAGATCGTTGATTTCTTAAAAAACCCGAAAAAATATACCGCACTCGGTGGTAAAATACCCAAGGGTGCATTGCTGGTTGGCCCTCCCGGTACGGGTAAAACGCTTTTGGCAAAAGCCGTGGCAGGAGAAGCACAGGTGCCTTTCTTTAGCCTTAGCGGAAGCGATTTTGTAGAAATGTTTGTAGGCGTAGGTGCCAGCCGTGTAAGAGATTTATTTAAGCAGGCAAGAGAAAAAGCCCCCTGTATTATTTTTATAGATGAGATAGATGCCATTGGCCGTGCAAGAGGTAAGAACGTAATGATGAGCAATGAT
>JANLQE010000221.1:0-4270 GCA_031367625.1 Bacteroidota bacterium | reverse complement strand
CGATCACATTATAGAGCAAACAAAAAAATGGATCACCGAAGTTGTGATTGGTTGTAATTTTTGCCCCTTTGCTGCCAAAGAAATAAAGCAACAGACTGTTTATTATCAAATAGAAAAAAGTACTGATAAAGCAATATGCCTGCAGGCATTTTTGCAGGAATGTACCAGGTTAAATGAAGATGAAAATATTGTAACAACCTTACTCATTTTTATAAACGGCTTTCAGCAATTTGATGATTTTTTAGATTTGCTGGCAGATGCAGAAGACCTGCTGATAGCAAATGATTACGAAGGTGTTTACCAGGTGGCCAGTTTTCATCCGCAATATATTTTTGGTGGCGCACCGGTTAATGATGCTGCCAATTATACCAACAGAAGTGTTTACCCTATGCTGCATTTATTAAGAGAAGCGCAAATAGACGAGGCACTTGCCCGCTATCCCAATCCGGAAAACATTCCAGACAACAATATTAATTTTGCCCGCGAAAAAGGTGTGGAGTACATGAAGATGCTGAGAGATACCTGTTTATAGAAACAGGTATTGAACCCAACCACTGAACATTTCGATGGGTTTTATTTTATAAAAGATCATTAAGTTACAGTGTTTGTCTTTGTTTCAAAGAATTACAATACTAAATCACCTTATCCAAACCCCATTCCTGCAACAGCGGATTTGTGAATATTTTTATACTGTCGGCATCAAGCAGTTTATTTCTGGCTGCTATCCAGTCATCTGCATTTTTACCGTACATCCTGGTTATCCTGTCAATATTTAATTCGTTCATTTTACCCCAATGAAAGGTAAAGGGTATTCCTTTATTATCAAGCCGGTTCCAAACGGCTGTGTAAAAACTTTTGGTAGCATCAGAAAAAGCACCATCCAGTTCAAGGATGCAGGTAAAATCAAAATGCGTAAATGCCAGGGTAGCTTTGGATTTTTTTATAAAGCGGTATGCAAAAAGGCCGGCGAAAGGACCATCTGTTTTGTTGATTTCAAAAAGTAAATCGGTAACCCGGTTTACCTGGTTTAGCGGTATGCCTATTGCTGCACTTAACAATTTTCCATGAAGATCTGTATTGCCAAATATTTCGCCCAATGTACCAAATTGTTTTTCATAAGGCATCAATACTCCTGCCAGTAATTTATTTACCAGGGTTGGAACAAGCGCAGGGATTGAAGCCGTAAGCTTTCCAATAAAACAGGGAGCATCATCGCCGGGGCCAATGCCCTGGTCGTTGGGTACGGGCCGCTGGTAATCGTCCCGGTAAGGCCGTTTATAAAACGAAGATACATAGGCTCCTTTATCAAGATCGTAAGGATTAATGGATACAGAAAAATGAAAAGGGCGTTCATTGCCGCAGGGCAGGTTGGCATTACTGAAATCAAGTGTTTGCATCAAATTTTTAAGTGAAGCATCATAAGGCATGCGGCGCATATAGGTTTCAAGCAAAAACAAATCATCGGTCTCTGCCAAAACACCATGAATAATTCCAAAGTTGCCAAAACCTACCAGGGCTGCATTAAAGAGCGCATCGTCACGTACCAGTTCTGTTTGCAGATTTTTAATAAAAGCACCTGATACAACACGGCCAGATTTTCTTTCAAGCCAGATATGCCTGGTGGGACTTAAAATAATGTGCATGCCTACAATATAATCCTGCACAGCTCCCACATCAATAGAAGAGCCGTGGGCACCGGTAGACATAGCACCAACAATTGTTTGGCCGCTGCTGGCACCAGAGGTTTTTAAAGAAAGGTTTTTGGGGCGAAGCTCTTTATTAAGCTCCCATACACCATTGCCACATTGGGCAAATATCAATTTTTTTATATCACCGGTATAGCTGTTCAAAACACTTTTGGCCGACATCGTCAGGGTAGTGTTTAATGGTTTGGTGTCTGCCATAATACCATCTTTTGCAGTAGCAATTTTTGTCCACGACCAGCCTGCGCCTAACGACCGGAATGGGGTGTTGGTTTGTATGGCATCGCTGATCATTTTTTGAAAACCCTTTGTGCAGTCATTGTAACTTTCCAATGCATCCATGTCTGGCTCGTTGCCAATTTCGAATAGGTCTTTTATCTGTTCAGTAAAAGTTTGATGCTTGTTTTCCCATTCCTTCGCTCCTGTTGAAATTATTTTCATGATATATAATTTTATAAGGTACCTGATTTTTTGCAAGGCTTACCGCATTTCCACTGAACTTTCATGGGGCTCCAGATGCCCAGTGTTACTACGGTGATCAATGCATATCCAAAATTGGTTTTCATGGTAACTTCAGCCATACCATTTACACCCAGCGAATCGCAAATGGGGGTATGAATTTCTTTTGGTTTTTGTATCAGCCCCCAAAAAAATGAGTTGGCAGTAATTGGTTTTGAAGCCTCTGAGCCTGCCTGTGCATTGGTAGCCACCCTGTACGAGTAGCAACTGCTGGAAAGTAATGTTACGGATATCATCCCTATAGACACCATGTTTCTAAAGCAGTTAATGTGTAATGACATAATAAATGGTTTTATACTTTAAATAAATTGAAAACTTTGTTTTGGTACAGGGGCTGTTCTAAATAACAGATGTATGTAAGTACAACTTATCTGTCGGGGGCTGAACATTTTATAAGGGAGTTCAAAAATTGAGATAATTTTTTAATTATGCAACTGTTTGTAAAAGTATTTTTACAATTATTAATTTATAGCAGTTATTACAGCTTATTTTATGTTCTGTAAAAAATAGCTTGGTTATGCAAATTGTGTCTCAGCGGGGTTTTCGCCTGATTTGCTTTCAAATTAAAAATAACTTCCCGGCGAAACCCCGATGCAGAAAAGCATTCGGTTTTTACGAACGTAAATTACAAGTGTTTAAAGTGTACGGATAAAATATCTTTTACATGCCCCAATAAAACCGGTGCTATAATTTTCTTTTACCACTATACTCTTAGTGTTTGGAATATTGGCAGCATAATTATCCAGGTTTATTCTTCAGCGGGGTTTTGCCGTAAACTTTTTTTAGATGAAATTGTAAGTGGGCGAAAACTCCGATGGAATACAATCCCATGTTATGCGTTCGCCCTTCTCCTCGGTCTAGTCAGCATATTTGATTAATAATTCATCTTCAAACCCAAAGATTGTCAAAGCCTGTTTTATTCTGTCAAACTTGCCTACATTGTCAATGTTTGCTTCTATGTAGTAAGTGTCATTTAGTTGAACAGCTTGCCTCATATCATCTTCAACAGGTGTCTTTGTCAAACTAATTCTTTTGCCAATTTCTGATGTAAAAAATGTTTCAGGTTGCAAATCAAAAAGCTGTTTAAACACTTCGATGTATAGCTTAGCAACTTGTGTTACTTCAAGCTTTTGATTAAAGAAGATTGCATATTCTAATTTCTTGAACTTCGGGTCTTCTGCATCAAAAATATTTATTTCATCGCTGTTAGTTTCAAGTTCAACTTGAATGTCTGGAATTTCCCAAATCTTTATAAACCGCTGTGTAATTAGGTTTGCTCTATTTTCTATTTCCTCTTTGTTCCATTTCAATTTCTCTTTTAAGTCCCTGTTTAACCAAAGACGGCTAAAAATATAACCCTGCTCTTTTCCGTCAACATTCATTTCTCTTTTCTCCAGGAAAGGTTTATTTCCAAGCTTGCCATTGTTGCCTGAAAGTGTCAAATTGCCTATGGTATTAAGATAACTTTCTTTAATTAAATTATATTCGTCAGTGCCTAATTCAATCTTCCACTTCGCATCTGGGTTTTGAGGAAAAATATGTTCGATAGTAATGTCAGAATTGCCTTCAATAATAACAGGCTCGTTATTTTGATGATTCTCAACACGCTCAAGTAAGTACGTTCTGTTCTTTGGTTTAATATTATAAACGTCTTTCTCTTTTAATGCATTGATAGTTTCAGTATCTCTCGGGAAACGCTGAACTCCTGACCTTTGCAATAATGATTTTTGAATTGAAAACAAATAATTATCAGGCTCAACCTTATCATATAAATTCATAAATATTTTATTCAGGGCATTAGTAGGCAAGCCTAAAATAAAACGCCTGAATGTAAATGATTGAACAAGTGAAAGGATTGAAATGAAAGTGTTTTTTTCAATAATGCTGTTTGAATAATCTTCATAAACTTTCATTAAGAAAGGAAAGGCAACATTTATTTCAAGTCTGTTTATGTATTCAAGCTGTATTTTAATTTCTCTGTCTGCCTCGTTTTTTGGATTAGTAAGCTTGTTGTAATACTTAACCAATGATTTTAATTCTGATAAAAC
>JANLQE010000200.1:0-32500 GCA_031367625.1 Bacteroidota bacterium | reverse complement strand
CATTTATAATTTTTTTATAAAATAAACATAAAAAGATAGCCTTTGCAAATTGCAAAGGCTATCTTTTTATTAATTTTTATCAGTTTATTTCACCTTTAATACTGGCCTTAACTTGTAAGATCCATCAACTTCCAACCTGATAGAAGCTGCGGCATCAAAATCAATTACCAGGGTTTCAAGGCTTGCGTTTAATTTTTTATCCACATTAATTTTTAACCCAGATTCGCTGCCACTTGGAATGGTTAAAGGATACTGAACACCGCCAATTATTACGTTATTATCAGCTCCCAAAACAAATCGGATTTGCTTTAATGTTCCTGCTGTTACCTGGCCTGTTGCAAGTAAGGTGTCTTTGCCATTTTGTAATGTAAGCAAATCATAAATGCCGGCTTTTGTATTTAAGGTAGTCCAGCCGCTTGCAGAATCGCCGGTTAAGTTTACTCTTACTTCATGGATATCAATATTTACTTTATCAAAGGCACCGGGGGCATCAGTCATTCTCACATTTACAGTGCTGCTACCACCGTTGTCATTTTTACTGCATGCTGTAAAAGTAAAAATTGCTGTACTAAGCAATACAACAATTACATTTAATTTTTTTTTCATACTTGTGTTTTTAAAAGGTTCTCCCACGAAGTATAAAAACTATGCCAAATATTTTTTTTAAATATAGGGTATGGGAAAAATCAATTCTTACTTTTTTTCTTCCATCCATTTACTTCTACCCCACCCTTTGATTACATGCTTTTCACTATGATAAGAGGAACGCACCAGGGGGCCGCTTTCTACATAATCAAGCCCAATCTGGTAGCCTGTTTCACGGTACTCTGCAAATTCATCCGGGTGTATAAAACGCTCTACTGCCAAATGCTTTTTTGATGGCTGAAGGTACTGGCCAATGGTAACCACATCTACCCCATTGTTGTATAAATCCCTGAGCGTTTGCACTACTTCTTCTTTAGCTTCCCCAAGCCCGAGCATGATACCACTTTTTGTACGCATGCCACCGGCTTTTAAAATTTTCAGGGTTTCCATACTCTGCCAGTATTTTGCCTGTATGCGTACCTGGCGTGTAAGCCTTTCCGTTGTTTCAATGTTATGGCTCACCACTTCGGGCGCAGCATCTATTATGCGTTGAATATTTTCTTTCTGTGCTTTAAAATCCGGGATCAGGGTTTCTAATGTAGTATCCGGATTTAATGCTTTAATGGCTTTAATGGTATTATACCAGATGATGCTTCCACCGTCTTTCAGCTCATCTCTATCCACCGAGGTAACCACGGCGTGCTTTACTTTCATTAAATTAATAGCTTCGGCTACCCTTTGTGGTTCGTCCCAGTCTATTGCATCA
The DNA here is from genome assembly GCA_031367625.1 of Bacteroidota bacterium. Classification (GTDB taxonomy): domain Bacteria; phylum Bacteroidota; class Bacteroidia; order Chitinophagales; family Chitinophagaceae; genus Ferruginibacter. Next base: position 31,149 of record JANLQE010000200.1, on the reverse strand, counting down.
GGGCGGCCGGTGGCTACGGCACAAAAACCGCAGCTACGGGTGCAGATGTTTCCCAATATCATAAAAGTAGCCGTACCCGCACCCCAGCATTCGCCCATGTTTGGGCAATTACCGCTTTCGCAGATGGTGTGCAATTTATGCGTATCTACCAAGCTGCGGACATGCTTGTATTCTTCGCCAATGGGTAGCTTTACCCTAAGCCAGTTTGGCTTTTTTATTTTTTGTTCTTCTATTACTGTGTCGTTACTGCTGCAACTCATAATAAAGTATTCTTAGTGTCTGTAATGTTGCCCAAAGATATGCCGTACATGCGACCCGATAGCAATCGGTGATACTTCGCTACCGCCCGGCACATGCTCCACGATGATCCTGATAACAGTCCGGATGAAAAATAAATGCCCGGACAAAAAATTATTTTCTCCGGCCAAACATAATAGCAACATAGGCTGTAAAGAAAAACTGTTGCTGTTTTGTATAGATTACCTGCGGGATTTTTTTACTGTAAAATTCTGCTGTAAGGCCAACTTCCAGGGCGTTTATCATTTCGTTGTACTTGCCGTAATCGAATCGCAGGGATGGTTTTACATAAAAGCCCGGAGTAACTTTTAATTTATTCCAACCCGTGCCTATACCTGGGCCGGCAATATGATCTGCGGAGTTTAAAAAATAAATACTGTCGGGAGATTGATACCCCACATAATCTTCTTTGCCGCCGCCTTTATCTACCCTTATTAAGTAAGGCCGGAGTAAACCGGCTATTATACCGCCGCCAATATTACCCGTAACACTCACCCCATTTTTATTGCCTTTATTGCCTAATAAAAATTGCTGCTGCACTCCTAACTTTACGGGATAAAAAAAGTTTATTTTACCATAACTAATCTGAACGCCCGTATAAGAGTTAATTGTTTTTTCATCTTTTGCATGTTTGCGTTCATCAATTTCTAATTGAAAAAGCAACGCTTTTTTAAGTGATTGCACCCTGCCGATTTCTAAAAAACCACCATAGCCATCGTTAGATAATTTAAACCCTGCCGCAAAATGTTTTTTATAAGTTATTACCCCTTCTTCTTCTTGTTTTATAACTGCATTAATACGCTCTTTGCGTTCGTCTTTTTTGTTGCGTTTGTTACTGTTGGGCTTGTTCTGTGCTAAAACCGGTAAAATTATTACAGCGGCTATTAACATTAAAAATAATTTCTTCATGAATACTTTTTACTTAAGTAAATTTATGCAAAAATACTATGTTGTGCTGTAAGTTAGTTCCAAAAAAATTAAAAGAACTGCTGCACAACCTGTTTTTAAACCATTAAAATTAACGATATGACAGCTACAATTATTTATAAAGGTGATTTACGTTGTGAATGTACGCACCTGCAAAGTGGCACGGTGATAGAAACAGATGCGCCTACGGATAACCGTGGAAAGGGCGAACGCTTTAGCCCTACAGATACGCTTTGTGTAGCGCTGGCTACCTGCATGATAACTACTATTGGCATTAGGGCAGCCGATATGCAGATAGACCTGAGCAATACAAAAATAGATGTAACCAAACACATGCTTAGCGAACCCCGCCGAATTGGAAAAATTGAAATAACCGCCAATTTTCCACCATTAAACCTGCCGGAAAAAGACCGCATGGTTTTGCAAAAAATAGGCGACAATTGCCCGGTGATGAAAAGCCTGCACCCCGATCTGGAAATTGTTGCACGGTATAACTGGTAAATGATTTGTGATTTATGATTTGTGATTTATGATTTATTGTGTAGCATTTCTGCTAATAAAATTGCTCATTGATTTTTAAAGGTTACCAGTTTTAAAAAATCATAAATCCTAAATCCAAAATCACAAATCTTCTTACATTTCTTTAAGAATTTTATTGCCAATGGCGCACTGCAGGCAGTGCCGGTGATTGCAGTATTCATTTTTTAACTGTATAAGTGCCTGCGAATCAAAAGCGGTTTTATTTTGTACGCCCAGCTCCTGAAACCCTTTACTGATACTGTTTTTTTCTGCAGCAATCTGTTCCATCCATTGCAGTGCTTTGTTTTTAAAATCGTCATTATTATTAAAATATCCATAAGCATACAGCATTGGCACAACGGTATTTATTAAAATATTCTGCAGCATTTGTTTACCAAGCGTTTTCTTTTTAAATGCAGTGGGTTCATCGGGTATATAATGATAATGCCAGTAATCATTTGCGGTAACATGTAATAATTTTTCTATCTGGCCAATGTTTTCAGCTTCTTTTATTTTTGAAAAAAGATGCTGACTTTCATTGATAAGTGCAGCAAGCTGAGCAAGCCTTACCGTAGGAAAATTGGCAGGCCGCATCCGCAAAAAATATAATGGAATATGCACTTTTTGTAACCCGTATTTCTTTTGCAAAAAAAGGTATTCCTTACGCAGCATATTGGGATAATCATCTATAAATTGTTCCTCTAATAACCCTGCCTGTCCAAACAGTAATGCTTCTAACTGCAGCAACTGGTTTTTGTGTTTTGCAAGAATATTAATGGATAAGGATTGTGCAATTTTTTCAAATGCATCGCTGTTAATTTTTATACCGAAATTACGGGCCAGCAGCCACCAGAAAGTTTCTTCCCAATGCTGGTTATTTTTTTGCAGAAATTGTTGAATATAGTTTGCCTTCTGCTGCAGGCGCTCGGCCAGCAATCTTTCTTTCCATGAAGTAAATGTTATAGAGGGAATATTGCTGATATGATTCTGGCAGGGAATAAACTGCTGGCTTTGCATCAAATCCTGATAACGGTTTAGCAAAATATTTGAAACCCTGTGTTGTAATTCAAGCGTAGGAAATGGCAAAGATAAATCAGCATCATGATTCCAGACCACATGCAGCATAACGTTATTGTAATTTCTATCGCTGCTGTGGCCGTGTGCTTTCCAGTCAGATGAATTTAGGTGAATTTCTATACTGCCCGCCCAAACAGTTTCTTCAACCTTTATTTTAGCATTTAAAAAATCGGGGCCCTGGTTTGTATTATACGTGCCCGGATGAATAATTTGTATGTGTTGCAGTTGTGTAGTTTGCAAAACACTTGAATTAAAATGCCGGAACTGCCAGATGTATTGTAATAAACGTTCTGTCATTGGTAAACTTTGAGCAACGAATTAAACAGGTATCAAAATACAAAAAAAAATAAGAATATCACGAATTACACGAATTAAAACAAATTACTTTGCAATAGAGCTCAACCAAAACCCCGCTTTTATCCCTGTCGGCTACTTTTGTCGTTTGCAAACATTATGGAAATAAAAAGTACTAAGTTTTTTTTGATGCCAATAAAGAACTTAAAAAGGTATTGGTTTTAATTCGTTTAATTTGTGTAATTCGTGGCTAAAACCTTATCATAATTTTTTCAATTCCTGCACTACCCTGCTTACCGGCAATCCCATCACATTATAAAAATCGCCATGTACAGATCTTATTCCCACAACGCCTATCCATTCCTGTATGGCATAAGCGCCGGCTTTATCATAAGGCTTGTATTTATCTATATAAAAAAATATTTGCTGCTGCGTAAGTGGATGAAACGATACAGTAGTAACGTCTGCAAATGCAATTTCTTTTTCGCCATGCAAAATAACTACGCCCGTAATTACCTGGTGTGTATTGCCGGAGAGGCTGTTTAAAATATTTACGGCATCTTCCCTGTCTGCAGGTTTACCAATTATTTTATTGTTGCATACTACAATGGTATCTGCTGCCAATACCGGAAGGGTAATATTATTTTTCTGGATTACCGCAAACGCTTTATTACGGGCTATATGTATGGCAACGTCTTCAAATGATAATCCCGTGGGGAAACTTTCATCTGTATCAGCCACTATTACTTCAAAATTAATTTCGGCCCATTGCAATAACTGTTTGCGGCGGGGAGATTGTGATGCTAAAATAATTTTCTGCATAAAATTTTAACCCAAAAAAGTGAAGAATAACATTGACAGAATACCCGCAAGCATGGTATATTTTATAAGATTACTTAGCTTATGATAATCAGCAGGAGTAACTGCTTTGTACAATTTATTTAAAATTACTGCCATTGGTGTAATGATAAAACTTATGCAGTAAACAGCCATCGTCCACCAGCCCGATTGCCAGGCATACAGTTGTACAATAGCCAATGCAGCAATACATACGATGAGCCATACCGCAGTAAAAACTTTTGTAGTGGGCACACCCCAAACAATGGGCATTGTGTGGCAATGGTATTTTGCATCACCATCCATATCTTCTAAATCTTTTACCACTTCTCTTATTAAAGAAACGATAAAGGCAAACCCTGAATATAAAATACAAAACTTAAATAATTTTCTTACATCAAAAGAAATTTCGCCGGGCTGCCATACGCTGATGTTGGCACCGGCAAAAAAATATACTACCACTATCACCCAGGCGGTAAGTGCAGCAATAATAATGTTGCCGCTTAATAACTTTTTTTTAAACGTGGTAGAATAAAACCAAAGCAGTATTACGCAAAAAATATTTGCTAACAGAATTATCCATTTGCCTATTTTGTAACTGATATAAAAACTAAGCAATATACCAATTGCAGAAAGCAACAGATGCCATACAATGGCCCACCGGCGTTTTACTAATTTATCCACCACCACTTTATCAGGCTTATTGATGGCATCAATCTGTAAGTCAAAATAATCGTTGATTATATAACCTGCGGCAGCAATAACTACAGAAGCCAGCACCAGCAGATAAAAAAGAAAATCTTTATGCGGGTAACCTGGCTTTAAAAGAAAAGAGTTAAAAACAGAAAAATAAAACAGGCCCTGTGTGAGGGCAATAAAAATTAAATTAGGCAGTCGTATAAGTCGTAAAAATGCAGTGAATAATTTCATCTAAAGATTTATGGGCCAAAATTAACAGATTGCGTAAACTAAAAGTTATATAAAAATTTTACCGGGAAACAATGCTGCCCTCCTCATCATTCCAATGGTTATTTAGTTTTAATACTTTTTCTATCACATCTCTCACGCAGCCATAGCCGCCATTTACCGGTGAAATATAATGTGAGATACTCTTTATTTCTGCAACTGCATCTGCAGGGCAACACGCCAGGCCGGCCATTTGCATGGGCCTTAAATCAGGAATATCATCGCCCATGTACAGCACCTGCTGCCAGGTGAGGTTGTGCGCTGCAACATATTTTAGCAGGGTTTCTTTTTTATCAAGGGTTCCTAAAAAAATATCTATCAGCCCCAGTTTTTTCAGCCTCATTTTTACTGCTTCTGAATGGCCGCCGGAGATAATTAAAATGTAGTAATTTTTTTTAATGGCCAATTGCAGTGCGTAACCATCTTTTATATTCATACGCCGTGCCATTTGCCCATCATCTAATAACAGCAGCGAACCATCAGTAAGCACACCATCTACATCGAGTACAAATAATTTAATATTTTTAAAATGCGATAGTACGTTCATGAGAAGAAAGTATTGAGAATTGAGTATTAAGTATTGAGACAATCATTAACTATGAACTATCAACTATGAATTATCAGCTATGAACTATGAACTATGAACTATCCCCTATTTCTGCGCATCCCGCCATTCATACACCCAGGTGCTTTGAATTTTCTCCAGGTGGCCTTCATTGCTTTCGCCAGCCTTGCCTGCAAAATGCGGAATTTCCATTACCCATTTATGTAAATCAGTAAACCGTAACCGGTAAATTTTGCCTTCATTAAAGTCATCACCAAAACGTTCGTATAGTTTAAGGGCAATATCTTCATAATCGTTCCAGTGAATGGGAGGTTCAAAAGTCATAATAATTTAATTTGCTAACATTACGATTAGCTGATTTGCTAATATTAGTCCGGTGGTAAATAAATATTTTTATAACTATGCTGATCTATACAATTTAACTAAACCGGCTATTTTTTTAATAGCTATTTTTAAGTTAAAATATTTATTTTTTGAGTATCATCTAAATCCTTACTCTCCCAAAAACTGTGTTTGGTCGGGCAAGGTAACCACTACTACCCCACCATCAGATTGCAATATGCACTGGCAGCCCAGCCTCGAATTTAATTTTGGGCTAATGGCCCTGTCAATAAAATCTTCTTCTTTATCGCTCAATTCTTCTACCAGATCTTCTCCCTGTTCTACATATAAATGGCAGGTGCTGCAGGCACAAACACCGCCGCAGTTATGATGAAGGTTGATATCATTTTTTAATGCTACTTCCAGTATTGATTGGTCGGCTTCTACATTAGATATGGTAATTGGTGCTAATCCTTTCTGCTCAAATTTAAACGTAATATTGTACATACTGCAAATTTCGGATTGCAAACCTACTTTAAATTACCAATTAGGAAAAATCTGTATTTCATTTTATATGAAATTATTAAAACTTAATGTTTATTTTGCCTGCAGATAATCCTTTTAAAAAAAATCAATCTACAAAAATCCACAAAATGATAACCACAAAATTATTTTTCTCAAAAAGCATTTTACTGTTTCTTTTACTACCTGCTTTATTTATTGCGTGCAAAAGCAAACATAAAAAAACGCTTCCTGCTTCGGATACGGTAAAAACAGTTACACAAAAACCTGAACCCGCTGCGCCTTCTAAAACTGCGCCAGTTACAAAAGCACCCATCATAAATATTACAGATACTATTGCGGTAAAAAAACTGGTGCTTTATGTAAAAGACAGTGCCGCAACAAGTGAGCGCATCGCCCAGAAGCTGGCACAGTTGTATGGTTTTAAAATACCGGAGATAATAAAAAAGAATAAACTTAAAATTACCGGTGCGCCCATAGCCTGGTATAAATCTCAGAAAGCGCCTTTCTTTTTTGAAGCCGGCCTGCCTGTAGATAAAAAACCTGCAAAGCTTCCTAAAAACTTTTTTGTAAAAAACATTGGGGGAGACAGTGCCGTAGTTGCCCACTTTTATGGGCCATATAATATTACTTCAATGGGGTACGAAGCATTGAATGACTGGTTAAAATCAAGAAAGAAAAAGAAACTGGGAGAGCCTTATGAAGTATATGTTGGCGACCCCTTTGATAAAAACGGAAAGCCATTGGATCCTTACCGGGTGCAGACAGATATCATACAACCATACAAATAAAAAAGTTATCGAAATAGATTATGGATTCATAATACTATCCGTCAACCGCAGGTAGGTAGTTTTTAGTTTGGGATAATTGTTGAAAAGTTTCAGGTGCTTATCCATTGTCTGAATGTCTTTTCTTACTGCCGGACCCGTTTGTACGCTCATTGGCGATGCGTTTTCTATACGATGCGCCGTTTCTAAAATGAGTGGTTTCAAAATATTAAAATCAATTTTTTCTTTATTGCAAAAATCTTCGGCAATGGCGTAAAGGTAATTGGTAAAATTGCTTACAATTACAGCAGCAGCGTGTATCTTAAGTCTTTTTTCATCGTTGGCTCTTGTTACATTTTGCGAAAGCGTATGCGCAAATTTTTCTATTGTTTCTGTAACCTCATCACTTGAGCCATCTACTAAAAAAGGGATGGGAGGAATAGTTTCCATTTCTTTTCTAAGCGATTGCAAGGGATAAAGCACACCGAAATTTTTAGAATACCGGCCCAGTACGTCTTTAGAAACAGAGCCTGCGGTATGCACAACGAGTTTATCATTTTGTATTATGTTGGCAAACAGGTGCTCAATACTACTGTCAGAAATGGATAAAATAATTAAATCGGAGGAGTCATTTACTGGTTCAGTAAAATCAGTATAAGCAGCGCCCAATTCATCCGCAAGCTCTTTGGCATTAAGTTTATTGCGGCTTATCACCTGCACTATGCTATGGTTAGATTGTATAATTAACCTCCCCAAAATAGTTGCTACATTTCCTGAACCTATCAGCGTTATTTTCATAAATAGTAACTTTAGCAGAATGAATGTACAGAAAAAATTAGCATTTGCCTTTATAAGAACAAAATTAAAATGGCTAACACTTATAAATAAACGCAAAGCCGCTGAGCAGGCTTTTAAATTATTTTGTACGCCCTACGCTAACCCACCGGTAAAAGAAAGCCTTATTTTTAAAAATGCAGAACAACTGTCATTTATATCAGATGGTAAAAAAATAAAAGGCTACAGGTGTAATCATCCTCAGCATCATAAGATTCTCCTGCTTCACGGCTTTTCTTCCTGCAGCCATAAATTTGATAAATATGTATTGCCATTAATTAAGAAAAATTATGAAGTGCTGGCTTTTGATGCACCTGCGCACGGCCGCAGCGAAGGAAAAACTGTAAACGCTGTGGAATATGCTGCAATGATAAAAACAATTATTACCCTTTACGGGCCGGTGCATGGTTATGTAGCGCATTCATTTGGAGGCATTGCAATATCCCTTGCTCTTGAAGAAATGCCACATGATGAAAACACAAAACTGGTTTTGATAGCGCCTGCTACAGAAACAAACTCTGCCATTGATGGCGCTTTTACAATGCTTGGTTTAAAAAGCACGGCTTTAAGAAAATGTTTTGATGAGGTGATATTTGATATGTCTGGAAAAAAAACAGCATGGTTTTCTATAAGAAGGGCCTTAAAAAATATCAAAGCTTCTGTGCTTTGGATACATGATGAAGATGATAATATTACTCCTTTAAGCGATGCATTAAAAGTAAAACAGGATAACCCGGCCAACGTACATTTTATGATTACAAAAGGCCTGGGCCATAGCAAAATATACCGGGATGCTACCGTAAAAAAAGCAGTAGTTGATTTTTTTTAAAGCCGTATTTCTGTACATCTATCTCAATAAAAATATTGATTTTTCAATTTTAAACTAATATTGCATTGTATTTTGAAAGAATGGACACGGCATTTGTATTGAACTAAAAGTTACTGAAACAAGCGTGAGTACTATATTGTACAGCGTTAAAATTTGCAGAAAAAAAGTTAGTAACCGGTTCAACTGTAACATCGGGATGCAATGAAAAATTGGCAGTGCATGACAAAAACTGAAAAAAATTATTGAAGCTGGTAACACAAAAAAAAATGGCAAAAAATTTATTGATAGTAGAAAGCCCGGCGAAAGCAAAAACAATTGAAGCAATTCTTGGAAAAGATTTTGAGGTTAAGAGCTGTTATGGCCATATCAGGGATCTGGAAAAAAATGATATGGGTATTGACATCAACAATAATTTTACGCCAAAATATATTGTACCTCCGGAAAAATCCAAAGTGGTTAGTGACCTGAGAGCGCTGGCAAAAAAAAGTGGTGAAGTTTGGCTGGCATCGGATGAGGACCGGGAAGGGGAAAGTATTAGCTGGCATTTGGCAGAGGTTTTAAATTTAGATCCTAAGACAACCAAGCGGATTGTTTTTCATGAGATAACAAAACCGGCGATTGAAAAAGCAGTGCAGAATCCACGTACCATAAATATGGATTTAGTAAATGCACAACAGGCCAGGCGTGTTTTGGATAGAATAGTTGGTTTTGAACTGAGCCCGGTACTTTGGCGCAAAATAGGGCAAAAGGGTGGCCTAAGTGCAGGCCGTGTGCAAAGTGTAGCTGTAAAACTGATTGTAGAAAAAGAAAGGGAAATAAATAATTTTAATGCTGTAGGCAGTTTTAAAATAGAAGCCTCACTGGCAGCTACTGACCTGAATAATAAAACGGTTTCTTTTAAAGCAGAAGGAAATAAATACAATGAAGCCGGTGATGCAGAAAATTTTTTACAAAGCTGTATTGCCGCAAAATATACGGTGAAGGATATACAGGTGAGGCCGGGAAAACGCACGCCTGCAGCACCTTTCACTACTTCTACTCTTCAACAGGAAGCCAGCAGAAAACTGGGCTATGGCGTAAGTAAAACCATGCTGCTGGCACAGCGGCTGTACGAAAGCGGAAAAATAACTTATATGCGTACCGATAGTGTGAGCCTTGGCGAGACTGCTATGGACGCTATAAAGACTGAAATAAATAAAAGCTTCGGGGCAAAATATTTACAGGTACGCAAATACAAAAATAAAAATGAAAGTGCACAGGAAGCGCATGAAGCCATACGCCCCACTTACATGGAAAATCAAACCGTGAATGACCCGGAGCTAACCCGTCTGTATGAACTCATCTGGAAACGCACTATTGCATCGCAAATGAGTGATGCAGAATTGGAAAAAACAACTGCTAAAATAAATATCAGTACCAATAACCAGGAACTAACGGCAACGGGTGAGGTTTTAAAATTTGATGGCTTCTTAAAAGTATATTTAGAAAGTACAGATGATGATGAGAAAGAAGAAGAAGGTGAAAGCCGCCTGCCAAATTTAACCGTAGGCCAGGATCTTGTTTTTAATCAGATGACCGCAACAGAACGCTTTACAAAATATTCTGCACGTTACACAGAAGCCTCGCTGGTAAAGAAGATGGAAGAGCTGGGTATTGGCAGGCCAAGTACCTACGCTCCTACCATCAGCACTATTATTAAAAGAACTTATGTAGAAAAAAAGGATAAAGAAGGTGTGAGAAGAGAATACCGTGTTTTGAAATTAAAAGAGAATATAATTAAAAAAATTACGGAAACAGAAAATACCGGCGCAGAAAAATCAAAATTATTTCCTACCGATCTGGGGTTGGTTGTTACAGATTTTTTAAGCCAGCATTTTAAAAATGTGATGGATTATTCTTTTACCGCCAACATAGAAAAAGAGTTTGATGAAATTGCCGATGGTAAAATGGTATGGAACAAAATGGTGGAAAATTTTTATACGCCATTTCATACCGGTGTAGAACATACGCTGGAAACTGCAGAACGTGCCGTGGGCGAACGGGTGCTGGGTGTAGCAGAAGATGGCAAACCCATTACGGCACGCATGGGCCGCTATGGCCCCATGGTGCAGATAGGCGCACAGAATGATGAAGAAAAACCAAAGTTTGCAAAATTAAAAGCTACCCAAAGTATAGAAACCATAACTGTGGAAGAAGCGATGGAGCTCTTTAAATTACCACTCACACTGGGCGAACATGATGGCCTTGAAGTATCAGTGAACATTGGGCGTTTTGGACCTTATGTAAAATGGGGCGAACAATTTATTTCTATGCCTAAAGGCGAAGAACCAACAGAGGTAGATTTGCAAAGGGCTGTACAGATTATTGCAGCAAAACAATTTGAAGATGCACCAATAGGGTTTTACGATGAAAAACCCATTACAAAAGGCAAAGGCCGCTTTGGCCCATTTATTAAATGGAACAATCTTTTTATAAATATTCCACGGGCCTATAATTTTGATACTCTAACACAAAAAGATTGCAATGAACTGATAGAAAAAAAGATGGAAAAAGAAGCCAATCGTTTTATACAGCAATGGCCCGAAGAAAAAATTTCCCTCGAAAACGGCCGCTGGGGTGCGTTTATACGTTTTGGCAAAAAGATGCTCAAACTCTCCGGTGGCGGCGCTAATGGAAAATATACGCCAGAGGAATTAGCCACTTTACAACTGGAAGAAGTTAAAAAAATGATTTTAATACAGGAGCCAAAAGCCTTTGATAAAAAAGCACCTGCAAAGAAAAAAACTACGGCAAAAAAAGCTGCTCCAAAGAAAATTGCCAGGAAAAAGTAAGTCTTTTTTACTACGGGTACACGGAATGTAAAATATTTATCATTATTTATTCCTGCTTTAGCAGTGATTTAGTTCTTCTCAAAACACACGAATATTAATGAATTATTTTTTTGCTTTTATGCGTGAATTCGTGGCGTATTTTTTTTGTACACCGCATGTGGAAAATTTTAACGCAGTATTTATAAATCCTTCCCGAACTTGAACCTTTAAAATCAAAAAAAGATTTGAAGGAAAATAAAGAAATATCAGCACTGCTGCACCTTATAGATGATCCTGATGAAGATGTCTATAGCACCGTAAGTGAAAAAATAGTTTCCTTCGGCAAAGAAATTATTCCTAATCTGGAAAATTTATGGGAAACCATCGGCAATGAAGAAACGCAGGAAAGAATTGAACTGCTTATACACCGGCTGCACTTCAGGGATTTAACCACAGAATTTACCGCCTGGAAAGAAAACAGCACAGATTTACTGGAAGGAGCATTGATAATAGCTAAATATAATTATCCTGATATGCAGCCCCTGCTGATACACCAGGAGATAGAAAAAATAAGACGCAACATCTGGCTGGAACTCAATAATTATCTCACTCCGCTGGAGCAGGTAAATGTAATGAACAGTATTTTTTTTAATTATTACAAACAAAAAGGGGTAGAAATAAGTTATGATAACACTGATAACTTTTTGATAAATAAAACACTTGAAAGCAAAAAAGGAAATGCTATCAGCAACGGTATTATTTACCTGATACTTTGCCAACTGCTGGATATACCTGTAAAGGCAATCAATATACCACGCCAGTTTATGCTCGGTTATTTTAATACACATTATGAAGCCTTAAACCTAAAGGGGCAGGCTTCTGAAAAAATAAAATTTTACATTGATGCACTTACGGGGCAAATGTATTCACAAAAAGATATCGAAAATTATTTTAAGCGTTTGTCTGTACCGCCAGTTGCCAGCTATTTTAAACCAAAAGATAATAAACAGATCATAAAATTTTTGATAGAAGAACTGAGCAGATGTTTTGATAATGACCGCAACCTTTACAAGATGAAAGAATTGCTTTTTTTGGCAAATTTACTTGACACATGATATACCACGTAACCAAAAAACAAGCCTGGCAAAAGGCTTTGCAAAAAGGCTTTTATGAAGCCGCGTCCCTATCCACAGAAGGTTTTATACATACCAGCACTTTGCCACAGGTGGCCGGCGTATTGAACAGGTATTATAAAAATGAAGTTGATTTAATTTTATTGCATATTGATGAAAGCAAACTTACTTCTCCAGTAAAATACGAAATGGCGCCTTCGGTAAATGAGTTATTTCCACACATTTTTGGACCCATTAATATTAATGCCGTAATTAAAACAACCAAGCCATGATTAGCTGGGATGATTTTGAAAAAATAGATATAAGGGCAGGAACCATTTTAGAAGTTACTGATTTTCCAAAAGCAAAAAAACCTTCTTACCAGCTAAAAATAAATTTTGGTTCTGCCGGAATAAAAAATTCCTCTGCACAAATAACAGCCCTTTACAGTAAAGAAGAACTGCTGGGCCGCCAGGTGATTGCGGTGATCAATTTTCCTCCAAAACAAATAGCCAACTTCTTAAGCGAATGTTTAGTGCTGGGTGTTTATAATGCAAACCAGGAAGTGATTTTGTTACAGCCCTCTTTTACAGTTAGCAATGGCGATAAAATTGGCTGAAGGCAAAGCATGTTTTACAAATAAGCGCAATTCAAAATTATATTATTTTTTTTCAGCAGCGTATTTCCGGGCATCATACTTGCAAAGTTTATTTCGAGGAACGAAAAGCACAAGAGTGCTTTTAATTCAATATTCAAAATTTAACTGAAGTATATTTACTAAAATTAAATTTAAAAATTATGTGGTGGTTATACGCTTTACTCTCTGCCCTGTTTGCATCACTTACAGCTATTTTTGCAAAGGTTGGTATTGCAAATGTAAATTCTAACCTGGCAACCGCCATACGAACCATAATTATTTTAATAGTAGCCTGGGGCATTGTACTGGCAAGGGGCGAAGCCAAAGGGTTAGCAACACTTTCGAAACATAATTTAATTTTTCTGGTTATTTCCGGTGTAGCCACGGGCCTTTCCTGGATATTTTATTTTAAGGCTTTACAAATAGGCAAAGTATCGCAGGTGGCACCGGTAGATAAATTAAGTGTTGCACTCACCATAGTTTTATCTGTAATTTTTTTAGGCGAAGCATTGACGGTTAAAACAGCTATTGGGGCACTGCTCATTATTGCCGGCACGCTGGTGATGATATTCTGATCAGTGAATTTTATTTTGTTCTATAACAAATTCATGAAAACCAAATGCTGATTTGTAAGAAAGCAACAGGTTATTGGTATCGCAAATTTCTTTTACAATTGCAAGGCCCAGGCCATTCCCGGTAACGGTATCATGGTTGGCAAAACGCCGGAAAATATTGTCTTCTTTTATTTCTGTCAAATCGCTGCTGTTGCCCACTGAAAAAAAGCCTGCATCTATTTTGATATTAATTTCGCCGCCAACCTTATTGTATTTTAATGCATTGCTTAATAAATTTGAAACTAACATATCTGCAAGTGATGGATGAATAAAAACCTGCCAGTCATTGCTTATTTCTGCTTTTGCAATTACTTTTTTTTGCTCAATCATCTCTGCAAAGAATGACAGGTATTTTTCTACAATGCCTTTTATACTTATTTTCTCTGTTGCTGAAAATTGGTTGTTCTCTATTTTTGTTATCAGCAGCAGGGATTGATTTAACCTTGATAAACGTTGCGTGGCTTCACCTGCAGCCGAAATGGCCAAAAACTGTTCTTCGTTTAATTTACTGTCCTGCATCAGCAACTCCAGTTTAGATTGTATAATGGCCAGTGGCGTTTGTATTTCATGCGACGCATTTTGAGTAAATGTTTTCATCGAAATAAAATGAGTGTTCATCTTTTCTGTCATGGCATTTAATGATGTGTTCAATGCATTAAATTCCCTGATGGATGTTTTATCAAAATGTACAGCCTGCAACTGCTGCATATTTAACGAAGTAATTTTTTCTAAAGAAATATTAAATGGCTTCCATACTTTTTTATTAACGTACAGGTTGATCAACAAAAACAGCACCAGCATACCCCCAAAAACAAAACACATTAATAAGATCAGATTTTTAAATACGTCTTCCTGCTCCAGCACAGACCGCTGAAAGGAAACTTTATACTGTTCATTATCTTTTTTAAACCAGGAAGATAAGTTACGGTAGGGAACATTTTCTTTCTCAACAGGCTGATATATTAATGTATCAGCAAATAAATCCTGGTCATCATTACTGTTAACTTTTTCTACCTGTATAAAAGGATTGTTTAGTAAAAGAATATTGCTGCCTGCAGGCATTGTTTTTAAATGCGCTATCCAAAGTTCTTTGCTGTTTTGCAGTTCCTCATCAATTTCTTCTTTCAATGATTTTTCTATCCGGGTGTATAAAAACCATCCGCTGAGCAGCAGCAGCGGCAGGGTAAAAGCCAGGTAATATAAAGTAGTTTTTGTAAGTAGTTTCATGCAATTAGGTGCCGCAGCAATTTTTTTTATTAATGATCTGTAAACTTATAACCGCTGCCGTACATTGTTTTAATATAATCCCCCGCCCCGGCTTCTATCAGCTTTTTGCGCAGGTTTTTAATATGGGTGTATATAAAATCGTAAGAATCTGCCTGGTCGTAATTATCGCCCCATATATGCTGTGCCAGTGCCGGTTTGGTTACTACTCTTCCTTTGTTGCTTATAAAATAAATAAGCAGTTCAAATTCTTTTTGAGTTAGTTCGATATTGTTTTTATTTACGCTTACTGCTTTTGCAATGGTGCTTATTTCTATTTCATTAAAAAAAATATTTTCTTCACCATCAAATTTACGACGGCGTATAATAGCGGCAATACGTGCATTTAATTCTGATAAATGAAAAGGTTTGGTCAGGTAATCATCGCTGCCCAGTTGCAGGCCTTTAATTTTTTCATCAATAGCATCCCGTGCAGAAATAATGATAATGCCGGCTTTTGATTTCAGTATTTTGAGTTCTTTAATAATATCTAATCCATTACCGTAAGGAAGACCAATATCCACCAGTATGCAATCGTATTCGTAAAAATCAATTTTGTCAATAGCCTCTTTAAAATCTGATGCTGTTTCACATAAATATCCCTGCCCCTCAAGATATTGTTTCATGCTATCTCTCAGTAATATTTCATCTTCTATTATCAGTAATTTCATAATCTAAAATAATTATTATTTTGACAGACAATAAAATTATATCATTTATCTTTCACTAAATTGAGCCATAATACTGAAGTAAATCTGTATAAATGCTAAATTTAATTCCTGCTTCAGAATTACTACAGAATTGTATTTCATTTTCACAACTAAATAATATAATAATGAGTGCTAAAAAAATATTGCTTGCCTGTATCATGCTGGCAGCCTTTTATATCAGTTGTTTGGCTCAAAAAACGGGCATTCACTTATTAAATACTTTTCATATTGCAAGTGCAGGCGGCTGGGATTATGTGGCTCTTCAGCCTAATTCCAATAAACTATTTGTATCGCATGGCACTCAGGTAAATATTTTAGATAAAACAACCGGTGATTCTCTTGGCATAATTCCCAATACCACGGGTGTGCATGGTATTGCATTTGTTCCATCTCTTCATAAAGGTTTTACCAGTAATGGCAGGCTTAATAACCTAACGGTATTTGATCTTTTAACCAATGCCGTGCTATCGCAAATAGCTGTAGGTGAAAACCCGGATGCTATTTTTTATGACGAATTTTCTAAAAAAATTATTACCTGCAATGGACGTAGCAAAGATCTGTCTATCATAGATCCTGTTACCCAAAAAGTAGTGGCAACAATACCTGTAGGCGGAAAACCCGAAACGGCGGTAAGCAATAATGCTGGCAAAATTTATGTAAATATTGAAGATAAAAATGAAATTATTGTAGTGGATGCTGTAAGTTTTTTAGTTGAAAAAAGATGGACGGTTGCGCCGGGAGAAGCTCCAACAGGCCTTGCATATAATGCTAAAACAAAAAGATTATTTGCTGGCTGCAGCGACAATAAATTATTGATGGTATTAGATGCAGTAAATGGAAATATCATTTCCAAAATTACTATTGGCGATGGTTGTGATGGGGTGGCTTTTGATCCTGCTCTTAAATACATTTATGCAAGCAATGGTGAAGGTAGTTTATCTGTTATAAAAGAAATAACGGCTGATAAGTTTGAAGTGATTGAAAATATTGTAACCAAAAAAAGCGCCCGTACCATTTGTATTGATGAAGCCACTCATAAAATTTACTTGCCTGCTGCCGATTTAAATCCAGCCGAAAAACCAGGTGACCGCCCTAAGATGATTCCCGGCACTTTTCAGATTCTGGTACTTGGCACCCAATAAATTGTATTTATTTCCAGAGTAAAGATTATTAGTTATGTTTCTATAGTGAGGCCAAAATATTTTGTTAAAAATATTTGTGTATATCAAAATGTTGGCATAAATTGCATTTGTAATTCTCCCCTTAAAAAGCGCTGCCCAACCCAAGACCACAACTGTTTAAAGTAAAATTCCATTTTCCTAAGAAATGTTCCTAATTAATTATTCATTAATCTAAATGTAAAATTATGAGCAAGAGTTACGCAATGGTTGGACAAATCCTGGGGGCAATAGCTATTATAGCAGGATTTTATGCAATTATGTCTTTGATTGTGAAGTAGAAATTATTCCCTGGATTCCATTAATTTTTTAAAGGATGCCCTTCAAGGCATCCTTATCTTTTTACTATAAAGTAAAATGAATTTTAAATGCCAGGATAAATCTCCATTGCCATAATTGTTTGTAAAACGCCATGCCTGCGCTTCTGTAAATGGCGGCTGCATAAACCAATTTATGTTACGGCAAAATGATACCAGAAAAAATTATAAAATTTATTATTGGGATGTTGGTTATTGAACAACTAAGTGAAATAATTTTTTATCAAGATTAATTGCCAAATAATAAACTCAGTAAATTAATCAGCTTCGTTTAATTTAAGATATGGCTTTTGTAATTTTTGCAATCATCACGCCTTTATGATATACCTGCATACTGTAATTTCCTTTTTGATAATAATCACTGCCCAGCCAGAACTGGAGGCGCTTAGCTTCGCCGCTGTTGCAGGTTGCCTGTATTTTACAGGAATATATTTTATTGCCGGTATTTGTTTGAAAAGCTCCCGATTCCCAGGTAGATTTTTGCAACACTTTGCCGTTGGGCTGTAGTACTACAATCATTATTTCGATACTGTTGCTTTGGCCGCTTTTATTTTTTATCATAAAAGAGCCAGCCAGTTTTAAAGCCTTGTCTGGCTGAGAGGTCTCTTCTTTACCACTCTCTTCTGCCAGTGCAACCAGTTGCAGATCCGAGGCCGTAAAGTCTGCAAAAGAAGTATTCTTTACTGTAGCAGATTTATTTTCTGTTGCTTGCACTGATGTATTTATAAACTGTGCTGATACTGCCGGCTTTCGATTACTATATTGCTTCAGCAGATCGGTTAGCCGTTTATTTTCATTTTCTACATCTGTATTGGAAATACGTAATTGCGTCACTCTTTGCTGAAGCTGGTTTATTTTTTCGCTGGCAAATCTTATGTCTGCATCCCCTGCCCTGTTTTTAAAAGAGTCTGTAATCTGGCTTCGCAGTTGATAAAATTCTGAAAGTTTTACATCAAGGTTTCCTTTTAACGAATCGCTGTTATTAAATACAGAATCAATGGTTTTATTTAAATGGTTTAAGGTTTTGTAGTAGGCTCTTTGCAGGGAGTCACTTATCAGCGCTGCCTTTTTAGCGCTGTCTTTTGAAGTGATGGTGCCGGGAATATTATTTTCCTGGCGGTTAAAACTAAACTGGTATCCCCAGCTCCATAAAAGGGTGATGGAAGCAATCAGCAGCAGTAATGATACAAAGAGTAACAAAAGGGTTTTAGTATCTTTCATGTAAAATAAACTATTGCGCTAAGTGTTGATTTACATAAGCAGATATCCAGCCCACCTGCCCGTTTTTTACCAGGTAAAATTGCTTCTTTTCATACACGCCTTCAAACTGCCTCATGATATTCAGCAATAGTCCGGTGCCTGCCATTAAAGATTTTTGGTCAAACACCTGGTTCACTCTTTTTACCTCAGTAATAATAGTTTGTCTGTCAATTGATTTATCATTGATGCCTTTAGCAATTGCTTTATCTGAAACGGAAGCATAATTATTTAATAATCTGTTACTGAATTTTACCATATCTTCATACGTCACAGGAACTACCGGGTTTTCTATCAGTTCCGGAAAAATCAAAGTGGCTGCAGACCATGCAATACCTCCGCTAAAAGCTACATAATCGCTCATGTTATAAGCATTGCTTACATTTACCGCATATATAATTTCTGAATTGGCATCTCCCATCAGTACTCTGTAAAGGTTTTTATTAAAAGCAGAAATGCTTTTATCCTCACTCATTCTTTTTTCTGTGGCGTTAGCAACGCTTTTGGTACCCCAGGTAAGCTGGAATAATTTTAAATCTTTGGTATTGCCGTTCGGAAAAAAACCGCCCTTAGTGTTACCGCTTCCTATGTCAATTAAAAAAGTACTGTAGCGCCTCTCATCGGGAACTATACCCAGATGGGAAAGTCTTGCTTCTTCTATCACATCTACTACCGCCACTTGTCGCAATGGATCTTTAATTTTTATTCTAAACGAATCAGCCAGCTTAGAAATCCATGCAGTTTTATTGGCTTTTTCTGCCTGTACTTTTACCCCACTGCTCACTACAGTATAAATGCGTGATGATGGTATTTTATACCCGTTTAAAGCGGCATTATACAAATTGTAAAAAGACACTAAGGTGGCGGAAAAAGTAGGGTCTGAAAAACTTATAAAATCTGTGTTGGATGAAGTGTCTTTAAGTATATTAAAAATATTTTCTTTCTGAACATTTTTACCTATTTCCAGGATACTCATTTTTACTCCTTTGGCACCCACTTCTATACCGGCATATACTGAAGAGTTTTTATATTTTAAATTAAACTTTGGCTGTGCAAATAATAACGTGGTGATTATAAGTGCAGATTGCACCAAAAAAAAGCGCTTAAAAAAAATAGGAAGCATTGTCAGGGAATTGTTTGGTAAATGAAAGTAATTAAATATTAGCAACCTAACGGTGGTATGTGGGCATTTGTGAAAAAAATGTGCTTAAAGAATAACAGTAAGCCGCATCATACAAGGGCTTCAAAAGATTTAACTGAAGTTGTTTAAAACTTTTATATTTGCACCGAAATTGGTTTGAGAAATAATTTATTTACTATAAATTATCCATCAATTAAAAGGGAATCCCGTAACATTCGGGAGCTATCCCCGTAGCTGTAAAGTCAGTTCTGCCGCAGGCAGAAAACTTTTGAACTTACTTAGCCACTGTTCCGCCCACGGCGGTATGGGAAGGCGTTCAAAAGCTGGCAAGCCAGAAGACCTGCCAAATTCTATTTAATCATCATTCAGCTTTCGGGTGAAAGGCATGGAATGTAAAAGCTGAAAGGCATTTATATTTCTCCCCTCTGTTGTAGATATTTACCTGCAACAACATTTTCCGGAAGCAGTCACAAAAAAATCTTTTCTAAAAATGAAAAAGACAATTTTTATTGCGGCTGCTGTACTAACCAGTAGTCAATTGCATGCACAGGACAGTACCAGATTTTTACAGGAAGTAACTGTTACGGCCAACAAAATTTCTCAAAAACAAGATGAAACGGGTAAAGTAATTACGGTAATTACCAAAGAAGAATTAGAAAAAAAAGGAGGCCGTACCCTAACCCAGATTTTAAACGAACAGGCGGGCATTACTATTAATGGTGCTTTAAACGGTCTGGGCAATCCTCAAACTTTATATGTACGGGGAGCCTCTGCCGGCCGCACGCTTGTTTTAATGGATGGCATACCCGTGTATGATCCTTCTTTGATAAACAGCGAATTTGATCTGAACCTTTTATTGGTAAGTGATATTGAGCAGATAGAGATATCCCGTGGTGCACAATCCACCTTATATGGCTCAGATGCTGTGGCTGGTGTGGTAAATATTATTACCAGCAAAGCTAATATCAGCAAGCCTTTTAATGCAAAAGCCACGGTTACCGGAGGCAGTTTTAATACGTTTAGAACCAATGCCCAGGTATATGGAAAAATTGATAAGCTAACTTACAATGCTAAAGTTGCAAATATCAACAGCAAAGGTTTTTCTTCTGCTTACGACAGTACAGGCAATATGGGTTTTGATAAAGATGGCTATCATGGCACACTTGTAAATACTTCTTTACAATACCAGCTTACGCCACAATTTATGTTGAAAAGTTTTATACAAAGCAGCCAGTATAAAACTGATATTGATGCCGGTAGTTTTACAGATGAAAAAGATTACACGGTTAAAAATAAATCATTAATTACCGGTGCCGGTTTTTTATTTAAAAACGCCGGAGTAACCCTTACCGGAAATTATCAGTACAGCGATATAACCCGTAATTATTTTAATGATAGTATTGATGTTCCCACTTTTATAAAATTCAGCACAGATAAATATTTCGGTAAAACACAGTTTGCAGAATTGTATGCTGCCATTAACCTTGGCAAAAACTTTACTTTACTACAGGGTGCGGATTACCGGTTTGGGGATATGAACAGCCGCTATTTTTCAATAAGTTCTTTTGGGCCATACATCAGTACGTTTGCCGATACATCGGTGAGTCAGGCCTCTTTGTATGCTTCTTTATTTTATAAAACCCCGAATGAAAAATTTAATGCATCGCTTGGCGGAAGGCTGAATGTACATAGCCGCTATGGCAGCAATGCTACCTATACCTTTAATGCAGCGTATGCATTTACCAAATATTTAAACATATTTGGAAGTATTGGTACAGCTTTTAAAGCCCCTACCCTTTACCAGTTATATTCTTCCTATGGCAACCCCGGTTTAAAACCAGAAACCTCCAGGAGTTATGAGATAGGTGTGCAACAAAAACAAGCAGTAATAAGCAACAGGCTGGTGTTTTTTTACAGGGAAAGCAGCAACGGACTGGATTTTGATAACAACAATTTTCAATATTTTAATTTTATTAAGCAGGTTGTTCGTGGCTTAGAAATAGAGAGTCTTATTAAACCTACGGAGCAATTGAATATCAGTTTTAATTATACATACCTGTCGCCTACAGAAAAAACACAAAGCCGGAAAACCTTTGCTGATACAGCTTACAGCTATTTGATTAGAAGGGCGAAAAATAGTTTCAATATCAGCGCAGGCTATCAGCTTAGCACTGCTGCTTATGTAAATGTAAGTGCGAAATATACAGGTAGCCGTTTTGATGTTGGCGGTTATCAGTCAGATGATGTGGCACTAAAAAGCTATTTCATTTTGGGCGCTTATGCAGAATATAAAATACATCAATGCCTGAAAGTCTTTGCAGATGCACAGAATATTACTGATAAAAAATTCTTTGATGTACGTGGTTATAATTCTATCCCGTTTATGATTAACGGTGGCTTTACTTTTACATTGTAATAAAATTATTAATAAAAAAGCATCTTGTTTTTGCAGGGTGCTTTTTATTCCCTAATCGTATCCTCACCCTTCTCTCTTTTTTTTGCAGCTTTGGGTAAACTTGTTTTAGGCCGGGGCAATCCTATAAAATAAAAAAAGCGATAGCCTGAAACCGCTATCGCTTTTACTATATATTCAAATACTTATTGCTTCATCAATTTATTATTGTAAATCTGGTTCCCGTTTTCATCTGTTACAGTTAAAATGTACATTCCATTACTAAGGTTAGAAATATTATCCATTGTACGTCTGCTGCTTCCCTGAGATACAGCCCATTTTTGTGTAGTTACCAGTTTGCCGGTAATATCTACCAATCTTACATAAACTGTAGAATTGGTATTGGTTAAGAAATCTACGGTAATGTTACTAACAAAAGGGTTGGCAAGAACGGTTATAGCTGTTCTGTCTATATTAATTTTTACCCTAACGGTTACTGAATATTTAAAATTACCATCAATATCTACCTGTTTTATTCTGTAACTGTTATATCCTCCAACTGGTTTTGCATCGTAGCTATTATAATTTCTAACAGCACTACTGTTCCCATTGGTATAAACAGTATTTACAAGGCTCCAGTTGTTGCCTCCATCTGTACTTTTTTCTACATCAAAATATTTGTTATTAGATTCAGAAGCTGTACTCCAGTTAACAGATACACCGCTTCCTTTTGCTGTAGCAGTAACGTTTAGGAATTCCACAGGTAATGGCCCACCTGAAGGGCAAGTAGCAAATTTAATATCATCAATAGCAAAATCGTTACCACAACCGCTTACTATTCCATCGGATAAAGTAAGCCTTATTCTTGCTGCGGTAACAGGCAGGGTAAACACGCCGCCTAACTGTATCCAGGTGGGATTTGCAGATTGTGGAACAGCATTGGAAGTAACACTTTGCAATTGTACCCATCCTCCTGCATTACCAGTTGCTGCTGTATTATATTCAACAATAAAGGTAATGGCTGGCAACAGAGGATTTGGGCTACAGGTTCCCGGTGTGTTTACATTCATCAAAAATAAACTGGATGAATATGAACCGGCAATAAAATTAGCTGACCCATTGGTAATTACTTTACGATAAAATGTTTGATTTGTACCATTTACAACAAGCATTTTTCCATTTACGCTTGCCGGTGTATGGTCAGGAGAATTATGCCACTCTGGCCTTTGCTGGGTATTGTTGATGATACGGTAAAAACCATCAATTAAATCGCCGGTAGCCTGGTAACCAAGGCCAGTAGTAATGTCTGGGCTACTGGTAGGTGTAGTGCCGCTACCAAAATTTTCAGTAAAAATAACCGTCTGATTGGCGCAAAAATTTTGTGCTTTTGAGCTAACAGAAAATAAGCAAAGCATCATTGTAAATAACAGCGTGCTGCGGAGGGAGATAATACTCCCTTGAGGTGTAATTTTTTCTTGCATAAAAAAAAGTTTAAGAGATTAAATAAAAGGCAAATCAAAAAGATGGATAAACTTTTTTCAGAAGTATTGGGAAAGGCAAATCAAAAAGATGGATAATTTTTTTTCAGAAGTATTGGGAGGATGTGAACTTCATGTATCTGAATCTTGTGCTATAAACAGGATTGATAAAATGAAATACTTTGTTTCAGAATGCAAAGATTAGTATTTTTTTTTACAAAATTTTATTTTTTATTTTTTTTAGCTAAAAAAGGGCATTACCATGTATTAAACCGGTATAAGTTTAGTAGTTTTGTCACAAACAACTCATTAATGAAAATATTTGTAGCAGGCTTACCCTACGATTTGGATGATGCCGAATTAATGGAAATATTTGAAAAATTTGGTACTACTATTTCTGCTAAAGTAGCTATGGACAAAGAAACCGGCAAAAGCAAAGGTTTTGGATTTGTAGAAATGACAGATAAAACAGAAGCACTTGATGCCATAGAAAGCCTGAATGACATGTCGTTAGGTAAAAAACCTTTAGTAGTAAAGCAGGCTGAGGAACGCCCCCCCTCACCCGGAGGTTACCGCCCAGGTGGTAATAGTGGCGGTGGTGGTTTCAACCGGGATAACCGTGGCGGCGGCGGATATAATGACCGTAACCGTAATTAATTTTTTATTGATTTTTTTCAGGTTTACAACTTTTAAAATGTGTAAGCCTTACTTTATAATCATTCTTGTTCCGGAGTTTTTTTATTTATATTTTCCTTAGGCAGGAAGCCCTCTTTTATAAATGATCAGCCCGTTTAAAAAATTACGTAAAAGCTGGTCTCCCGCTTCTACATAACCGGGATGGTCTTCTTTTCTGAAAATATCTCCTAATGCTCCTTTGGTTATTTCAAAATCTACGAGTGCTAATATTTCTACAATATCATCATTGCGAAGCGAAAGGGCTACTCTCAATTTTTTTAAAATATCATTATTGCTTAGCATAAATCAATTGTTTAATTTTTTCCGCACTTAGTATTATTATCCCATTACCTGCTTACCCCTTCCATTCATTATCAAGAATACTCATTTCTATCATGCTCCGGTAAGTACTATTGTATAACAAAACATCTCTGATAATACCTTCTGTTACAAAGCCTGATTTTTCGTAACATTTTATTGCAGCAATATTATCATCATATACACCAAGGCTAATACGATGTAATTGCAAAGGGCCGAATCCTATTTTTAAAATTTCATTTGCCATTTGCCTGCAGGTGCCTTTCTTGTGTTCACTGGTATTGCCCACCAATACTCTGCTTATTCTTGCAGATTTATTTTTACGGCTGATACTGCCCAGCGAAATATGACCAATAGAGAGGCCGGTTTCTTCATCTATGGCCTTATAAATAAATGCATCGGATGTCTCCAAATTATTGCTGCCCTCTATATACCACTCAAGGCTTTCTACTGATAAAGGAAAACGGAATAAAAACCCACACCAGTTTATTAATAAGGCTTCGCTATTTATCCATTCTATCAATTGCTGAAAATCACTGCGTTCAAATTTTTCTAATCTGATCATGAGCTTTTATTAAATCTTGCCATTTTTCTTTATACTTATTTCAATGACGCCAAAGCATTTTTAATTTTTTCCATTCCTTTCTCAATATTTTCCTCGCTGTTTGCAAAAGAAAGTCTTATGCAGTTTGGCTCACCAAAAGCCTTGCCGCTAACACTGGAAACATGCGCATCATTTAAAAGGTACATACTCAATTCGTCCGCATCATTAATTGTATTTCCCTCAGCAGTTTTTTTACCAAAGTAAACATGCACATCTGGAAAAATATAAAAAGCACCGGGTGGTTCACTGCACACCATTCCCGGAATTTTATTAGCAAGTTCCATTATAATCTGCCGGCGTTTTTTAAATGCAGCCACCATAGCTTCTGTAGGTTTTAAATCTCCGGTAAGTGCGGTTATGGCTGCCCGTTGGGTTATGGAGTTTGGGCCGCTGGTAAACTGTCCCTGTATTTTATCGCAGGCTTTGGCAATCTCAAGAGGGGCTGCAATGTAACCGAGCCTCCAGCCCGTCATTGCAAAGCCTTTACTTAATCCATTAATCAGTATAACCCGCTCTTTTAAAAAATCAAACTGCGCAATGCTTTCGTGTTTTCCGGTAAAATTAATATGCTCGTAAATTTCATCACTCATTATAAAAACCTGCGGATGCTGTTTAAATATTTCTGCCAGTGCTGCCAGTTCTTCTTTATTATACAAAGCACCGGATGGGTTGCATGGCGAAGAAAACATAAATAATTTTGTATTGTCTGTTATGGCTGCTTCCAGTTCTGCAGGCGTAATTTTATATCCGTTTTCAAAAGAAGTTTTTACAATTTTTACTACGCCTCCTGCAAGTCTTACAATTTCGCTGTAGGTAACCCAATATGGGGTCGGGATGATTACTTCGCCGCCTGCATCTACAATGGCAAGCACTGTGTTGGCAATGCTTTGCTTGGCGCCTGTGCTTACCACAATCTGTTCGGGCGTATAATGCAACCCATTATCTCTTAATAATTTTGTACACACGGCCTGCCTCAGTTCCAGGTAACCGGCTACGGGTGTATAATGGCTGTAGTTTTCGTCTATTGCTTTTTTTGCAGCTTCTTTAATATGCTCCGGCGTATCAAAATCCGGCTCGCCTAAACTAAGGTCAGTGATATCAATCCCTTTTGCTTTTAACTCACGGCCGAGCTTGGCCATTTTAAGTGTTTCGGGTTCATTAAAGCGGGTGAGTAAAGAAGATAACTGCATATATTTACTTTATTGTGAGGCGCAAAAATACTTATTTATCGTATGTAAATAATAACGGTGATAAATCGGGTGTGAAATTTCTTTTTCTTTTTATTTCAAAATCATACAATGCCCTCCCAAGGTTTTTCATAAATGGGTAGCCTATACTGTTGTAATCGTATTTATCATCATTTAAAATTTCATCTTTGTTACAATAAACTGCCGCCGATACCATGAACTCAATTTTCTTTTCAAAATCCACCACATAAGCTGCATCAATCATCTGCCCGTAAGCATCCCCTACTTTATTAAATATGCGGATATTTTTTGGCAGCTTTCCCTGTTCGGAACCGTACAAAATAAATTTACAATAAGCATCATTATAGCTGCTGTCGTAAGAAGGGTAAAGCGATTCGCCCGGAAACGATGACATATATTTAAGAACAAGGTTTCTGTCATCAGCAGTAATATTAAAACGTTGTGAAGCTTTTACTTTTTGTGGAAAAATAACGGAGGTTAATACCGTATTCAGGTCTTCTAAACTCAGCCTGTTTTTTTTTGAAAAATTCATTGGCATATTCTGCAGTACCCCCTTACTGTAATACCCCTTGCCTACCGCATCGTTTCTTTTATCGTACTGCTGTGTATTAAACTGCATGGGCTGGCTGTAAACAAGGCGGTTACTGCTATCGTAAAAACTAACAGGATTAGTATGACGGTTTTCATCTTCAGTTAAAAATATATCCAGCCTGTGCAATATCTGTACATCAGTAAATCCTTTTTTGTGTAATTCAGTATTTATATATTCCTGACCAAGAAATTCATACAAGCGGTTAAAGGCGTCATTATCGCTTACTAATAATATTTTTTTTATGTATTGGGTTATGGTCGGTTTTCCATCGGGTGTGTTGGGATCATTATACACATCGGTTTGCCCACTGTATGCAGATTGGGTTATCATTGTACTGTTTCTGTCAATTCCTTTTGCTTTTAATTCATTCAGCCTTTGCAGCGCCAGCAATGCTGTAGGAAATTTAACCGTAGAAGCAGGATAAAAATATCTTGCATTGTTTTTATTAAAATAAAAATTCTTTAGTTCAGGGTTTCCGTTTTTGTCCCTGTTTATCTGTGTATAAATTATTTGCACGTTCCATTCTTTTCTATTGATAAGAATGCTGTCAAACATGCCGGGATAATTTTTAAACAGGGTTTCAAAAAAAATATCTTCTGTATTTTTAATTGCATTTTTTACGTTAGGCATAGAATCCCGTACAGATGCAGTGGCTTTTACTACAGGTGTTTGCTTTTGTATAGTTTTTGTAGAAGAGCATGACATAGCTGCAGTAATGATTAGTGCTTTAATTAACACCGTGTATCTAATAAAATTCATAAGTGTAATTTGAGTGCAAAATGCGTGTTTTTTTAAAAATAACCATCATCCGCCTTCAATGGCATTTTCCCCTATCTTTGCACACTTATAAAATTTAATAAAACTCAAAATTAACATGAGACTTAAAGGTTTAGTTTGGTTTTTTACCATTGCTTTAATATTGATATCTGTTTGGGAATTATCTTATACCTGGGTGGTAAAGAGTTATGAAGGACAGGTAAAAACGCAGGTAGAGCGCCTCGTAAAAAATGCAGGAGCAAATTTATCTGCGGAAGATAAAGCCGCTTTGGTAAAAACCAAAATACAGCATATTCTTGACAGCACTAAAGACAAACCTATTTATCCTATTGTAGGAACTACTTACCAAAAGTGTAAAGAAAACGAACTTAACCTGGGGTTAGATTTACAGGGAGGTATCAGCGTAACGATGGATGTGAGCCTGGAAGGTTTATTAAAATCGCTGAGCAATAATCCTAAAGATACTGCGCTTATAAAAGCATTACAAACTGCTAAAGCACAAAAAATAAACAGTGATGAAAATCTTATCACACTTTTCAGTAGTGCATATATACAACAAAATGGTTCCGGAAAATTAGCTTCATTATTTGCAGGCCCCGGTAAAGAGGTAAAAATCGGCGACAGCGACAATGATGCTATCAGCAAAATACGAACCATCGCCAAAGGCGCAATTAACCAGACCTATAAAATTCTGATAAAGCGTATTGATAAATTTGGTGTAGCACAACCCAATATTAATTTAGACGAAAACAAAGGGATTATAAACGTAGAACTGGCGGGTATTACAGATGCTGAAAGGGTACGTAAATACCTGCAGTCATCTGCTAACCTTCAGTTTTGGGAAGTATATCGCATAGACGAAATTGGCGCTGCATTAAAAGTGGCAGATGATAACCTGCACAATTATTTAAATGGCGTAAATTCTGCTGATACCGCTGCTGTAAAAGACAGTACGAAAGCAAAACAAAATGAAAATCCTTTTTTCAGAATAATAAATCCTAACCAGCCACAAACTGATAAAGCGGGTAAACAATATTACCCTGCAGCTATTGGTAATGTTGCTTTGCAGGATACAGGTATTTTCTTAAATTATATAAACAATGAAATTGTAAAAAATGCGTTGCCTGCCAATTTAAAATTTTTATTTGGGGTACAAGAAAAGAGTGCCAAGGGTAACCAACGCTTTTTTCCATTATATGCTATTAAAACAGTATCAGGCACAGACAAAGCGCCATTAGAAGGTGATGGTGTAGAGGAAGCAAAGCAGGATTATGATGAATCAGGCCGCCCTGCAATTAAAATGCAGATGAGCAGCGTAGGCAGCAAAACATGGGCAAGGCTCACGGGCAAAAACGTAGGCCGCCCTATTGCCATTGCATTGGATGATATAGTTTATACAGCCCCAAATGTAAATGGCGCTATTGAAGGGGGGAATTCAGAAATATCAGGAAATTTTACAGTAGAAGAAGCACAGGATCTTGCAAATATTTTAAAATCGGGTAAGCTGGATGCCCCTGCAAAGATAGTAGCAGAGCAGGTTGTAGGCCCAACCCTTGGGCAGGAAGCTGTACATGGCGGTGCCATGGCTTTTGCCATTGCCTTTTTTGTGATATTTATTTTAATGCTGGTCTATTATAACACCGGTGGCTGGGTGGCCAATATAGCTTTGATTTTAAACTTACTATTTACCATAGGCGTACTAAGTGCTTTAAGTTTTACTTTAACCGCTGCAGGTATTGCTGGCCTGGTACTTACCATTGGGTTGGCAGTAGATACCAACGTAATTATTTTTGAAAGAATAAAAGAAGAACTCACCAAAGGCAAAACTTATCCGCAGGCAGTAAATGACGGTTACCGCCGTTCGCTTGCACCTGTTTTAGATGCTCACGTTACCTCGTTGTTAACTGCAGGTATTTTATTTTATTTCGGGCTTGGCCCGGTATTGGGTTTTGCCACTACCCAGATAATCGGTATCCTTTTATCTTTATTTTGTGGTATCCTTGTATCAAGACTTATCACTGATTTTTATACAAAAAAGAACCGTCACTTTAATTATTTCACGGCTATTTCAAAACGCATTTTCAAACATGCAAGTTTTAAATTTATTGAGTACAGAAAAGTAGCTTATGTTATTTCTGCTTTTGTAATGCTTGCAGGTGTTGCCTCCTTCTTCCATGGTTTTCATGAAGGCGTAGAATTTAAAGGCGGACGCAGTTATACAGTTGAATTTGCACAGCCGGTAAAAAATGATGATATCAGGGACGACCTGAAAGCGGCTCTGGATGGGGACAATCCTACTATTAAAACTGTTGGTGATGCCCGCCATATAAATGTTACTACGGCTTATCTTAAAGGGGTAGATAATGCAGACAGTGCGGTGCAAACAAGATTGTTTCAGGGATTGAAAAAAGTATTGCCGGCCAGTCTTACTTACAGCCAGTTTGCAAAAAACAATATTCAAAGTCATACTACGGTACAGCCAAGCATATCCGATGATTTAAAAAGAGGCGCTATTAAGGCAACCATATTTGCCATGCTGGCTATCTTCGTTTATATCTTTATCCGCTTCCGGGACTGGAGATATTCAGCCGGTACCATTCTTACTTTATTGCATGATGTGCTGGTAACGCTGGCGGTGTTCTCGTTCTTTAAAGACATCGTTCCTTTCCCCTTAGAAATAGATCAGCATTTTATTGCCGCCGTGCTTACCGTAATTGGTTTCTCTATGAACGATACCGTAATTGTATTTGACAGGATACGGGAATACAGCAGGGATATGAAAGGTGCTACCAAAACAGCCATCATTAACCGTGCTATTAATGATACACTAAGCCGTACCATTATGACCTCATTAACCGTGTTCTTAACCCTGTTGATTCTGTTCATCTTTGGTGGCGAAGTAACCCGTGGCTTTGCATTTGCCATGTTGATAGGCGTTATTACCGGTACCTACTCTTCTATTTTTGTAGGAGCACCAATATTGGTAGATTTTGCAAAAGACAAACCATTGGGTGCCGCAGCAGCAGTGGCTGTAAAAAAAGTAAAAGCGCCTACTTTATAAAAAAATAAAAAGATTAAAATAAAAATGCCTGTCATTAATGACGGGCATTTTTTTACTAAAAGAAGCCGGGCCTTTTATGGAATGTTGAGTAATATACTGGCCCTATAGTCTTATACCATTTATAAATAATAAATAGTCCAATATTTGTTTATTGGATTTTTTTGTTTTACCTTTGGACTACTAAATAAATATACAATGGCACATCCTTTACAGATTACGGTAACACAAACCATCCCGGAGCTGCGTAAAC
>JANLQE010000191.1:0-11845 GCA_031367625.1 Bacteroidota bacterium | reverse complement strand
TTTAATTCCGGATTTGTCCAAAATGATTATTCTTCATCCCTGTTCGTTTTATAAAATTAAACAAATGAAAATTAAATTTAAGTGTCCTTTATACACTTCGGCAAATACTCAATAAAATTATTCTTTTGTTTTCCACCTGCCGCTTCGCAAAAATATAAACGACATTATAAAAATGGCCGTCCAGTAAATAAATTCGTTACTCCATGCCATTGCCAGCGATACATAATGCAGCTTCATAAAATACCAGGTGTATAAAAGGTACAACGTAATAGCAATGATTTCAATCACAAGATTTATCCTCGTTTTGCCTGTACCGGTAACACCGTTAAGCCATATATTGGCAATGCTCATAAACACCAGCCCCAGCGATACAATGCGCACAACAGGGATGGCTTCTGCAACAAACTCATCTCCCTGCCCAAACAGGCGGAAAAATATTTCCGGAAAAATATTCAGTAATGCACACATCACAAGGCACAATGAAAAACTCCAGTAAGTAATGCTGGTAATGGCTTCCAGAACTTTGTCTTCCCGTTTCTGGCCCATCAGATTACTTACCATGGTATTACTGGTACTGGCAAAAGCCCACACAAACACACCCACCAGGCCAAACACATTCCGCA
This sequence comes from Bacteroidota bacterium, assembly GCA_031367625.1. GTDB lineage: Bacteria > Bacteroidota > Bacteroidia > Chitinophagales > Chitinophagaceae > Ferruginibacter. The sequence continues at coordinate 11,222 of JANLQE010000191.1, read as the reverse complement.
TGGTATTGCTGATGGCTTTTGCCACGCTGCCCCTTGCTTCTATCAGTAAAAAAAAGATAAGCCAGGTGGTTACACTTATTAAATATTGAAATACTAACGGCAGGGATACACGAAGAATTTGTTTGCTGATATTTTTTTCGTATTGCAGGTGCTGCAGTAATTGGTATTTCTTTTTCAACCCGGTAATAATCAATACCAGTGCTATTACTATCATACCGGTAAACTCAGCTATTACTGAAGCTACCGCAGCACCATTAAAACCCATCTCCGGAAAACCAAAATGACCAAAGATGAGCAGGTAATCAAAAACAATATTTACCAATGCTTCGCAGATAAAGCCAATCATCAGGTAACGGCTGTTGAGCGATGCCACTAAAAATGCATTGCCCATTTGAAAAAGATATAAAAAAGGCAGGCCAATAATTCGTATTCTCAAAAAGCTCATTTCCTGAGGATATGCTGCCGGGTCTGCAACTGCCTTCATAATAAAAGGTGCCACCAGCCACGTAAATAAAATACAGATAAGCGCCAGTTGCAGGCAAATGCGGATGCCCTGCGCCAGAATTATTTTAAAAGCATTTGTGTTACCACTGCCTGCGTATTTTGAAAACACTGTTTGTAATGCATTGTTAAGCCCATTGCCCGCCACTGCAAAAATTAAATAAAAAACCCCGGTAATGCCGGCATTGCCCAATGCCTCTTTACCCAGCCTGCCTAAAAACATACTGTTGGTAAGCATGTTTACCTGCGGAATAAGAATGGCCAGCGTAATAGGCAATGCTATAGAAAGTATTTGTTTATTGGTAACCTGTATTTTTAAATCGTTATGTGATGCTGCAATTTCCATAAAGGGTGCAAAAATATAATATTTTAAATACTCAATAATGATTGACGGAAAAATTAAAATTTTACAAATCTCATCTACTATTTTCTACTGATAGCTATCCATTTCCCCACCAGTAACATAATTCAATAGCATCTGCGCAGAATTTATAACAGGTGTTTATCCGTGTATTTGTGGTAAATCATTTTTATAATATTAACCCAATACAAAATGGTGGAATGATTAATCCATAAATTGTTGTTATTTTGCCAGCCTAAATTGATATATGAAATCCGCATTTAAAATTTCCCCCATACAGAAACAAAATAACAATAGCCACCTGCTTATAGAAGCAGGTTGGGAAAGCATTTCATTCCTCCTGTTTTCAAAATCTCCGTTTGCAGTAAACGGGTTGCTGATGTATAATTTAGGCAAAAATTTATTACCTGCTGAACTTGCTGAAGAAATAAATGATGGCATAAACAATGAGCCATTGCTGCGGCAACCTTTTAATTCCTGTAGAATATGCTACAACTTTAAAGAATCTATGTTGGTTCCTCAGCAATATTTTGATGCGCCTGCACAGAGTGAGATATTAGATCTTTTTTTTGGCAAAAGCAATGCATCCATTGTTTATTGCGATAAACTGACAGAACAAAAAATGTTGAATGTTTACAGAATAGAAGAGATTATTGCCCTGGTGCTGCAGGAATTTTATCCTGGCGCTACACATATCCATGCTTCTTCTCTTCAGGTAAATAAACTTCCTGAACAAAGGAATTCACTTAACTGCATTGTATATCACAACGGAATAAAAATAATTTTATACAAAGAAAATAAACTTCAGTTAGTACAGTATTTTTCCTATAACGTGGCATTGGATGTGGCTTATCATTTATTGAATGTTTGCGCACAACACAACATACCTACAGACGAAGTAAATATTTTATTAAGCGGAATGATTGATGAACAATCAAATCTTTACAATGAGATATACAAATATTTTTTAAACATTCAGTTTGATAAACCTACGATGGAAGTTGCTTTGGCAGATGGTATTTTAGAATATCCGGCGCATTTTTTCAGCCATTTAATTTCATTAGCCTCATGCGTATCATAAGTGGCAAACATGGTGGCAGAAAAATAACGCCGCCTGCAAATATGCCTTACACCAGGCCTACAACAGATATTGCCAGGGAAGGATTATTTAATGTGCTGCAGAATAATCTTGATATTGAAAACTTAAAAACCCTCGATTTATTTGGCGGCACCGGCTGCATCAGTTACGAAATGGCAAGCCGCGGAGCAAAAGAACTTACCATTGTAGAGAAGGATAATAAAATGTACGATTTTATAAAAAATACTTCCGCTTCACTTCAATTAGAAAATTTTTATTTAATTAAGGGCGATGTGTTTAAATACATAGAAACCTGTAACAAAGCTTTTGATTTAATTTTTGCAGGGCCGCCTTATGCGCTTACTGCCATTGATGATTTGCCGAAATTAATTTTTGAAAACAAATTATTAAATAAACACGGTTGGTTTGTGCTGGAACATACGCCCCGGAATGATTACAAAAAGTATGAACATTACCGCACAGAAAGAAATTACGGCACTACCATATTCTCTATCTTTATACAGGAATAAATCCTGTCGTTTTTTATTATGAAAAAAAATGATCTTAGAAATATTTACAAACAAAAACGTGCAGGTTTAACCGTTGCCGAAAAAGATAAGCTGGAAGATCTGATGCTGATACAGTTTCAAAAGCTGGATATTGAAATTCCGGCAATGATGATGACGTATGCGCCTATTGAAAAAATAAACGAATTTAATCCGCAGTTGATAACTGATTATTGCTATTTTAAGAATCCGCTCCAAACATTATTTTATCCTGTAATTGATACAGTAAATGATACAATGGATTGTGTAGTTATTGACGACCATACCATTTTTGATTTAAATAAATGGGGAATTATGGAACCCGTGAATGGTTTGCCCATGTTTGCCGAAGAGATAGATTTAATTATGGTTCCCTTACTGGTTTTTGATGAAGAAGGAAACAGGGTAGGGTATGGGAAGGGTTATTACGACCGGTTTTTAAAAGAATGCCGGAAAGATATTGTGAAGATTGGGTTTAGTTTTTTTGAACCCGAAAAAAAAATTACAGATGTAAATAAGTTTGATGTAAAACTGAATTATTGCATCACTCCACAAAAAATATATCAATTTTAAATAACCAATTATTGCTTAAGAGTTTCAGATACCTGCTTTTTCCTTTCTCCGTAATTTACGGCGGTTTAGTGTGGCTGCGAAACTGGATGTTTGATAAAAATATTTTTAAATCTGCTTCATTTAATTTCCCAATTATCTGTGTGGGTAACCTGGTAGCAGGCGGCACCGGTAAAACTCCCATGACGGAATATCTGGTGGAATTGCTAAAGGATAATTACATAACGGCAACGCTTAGCCGTGGCTATAAAAGAAAGACTAAAGGGTTTGCCATTGCCGGCAAAAACACAACAGCTATTGACATTGGTGACGAGCCTATGCAGTTCCATCAAAAATATCCCGGTATTACAGTGGCAGTGGGGGAGGAACGCCTGGAAGCCATACCACAGTTACTTCACGACAGGCCAGCAACCCAGGTAATTATTTTAGACGATGCTTTTCAGCATAGAACCGTAAGGGCAGGCCTGAATATTTTACTCACAGAATACGGAAACCTTTATACAAGAGATTTAATGTTGCCAGCCGGCGACCTGAGAGATGTAAAAGCAAGCAGCAAAAGAGCCAATATAATTATAGTTACAAAATGCAAACCGGATTTATCCCCGGCAGAAAAAGAGCAGATAATTAAAGAGTTAAAACCATTACCATATCAAAGCGTTTTTTTTACCCGGATTTTGTATGCTCCTCCTTATCATTTGTTTAATAAAAACCAAATAAACCTGGATGCAAATACAGACTGTTTGTTGCTTTGTGGTATTGCCAACCCCAAACCTTTAAATGAATTTTTAGCAATGCATGTACACAGCCATGATATGCTGCGCTATCCCGATCACCATATTTTTACCATTGACGATTTAAGGGATATTAAAAAACAATTTGAGAAAATACAATCTGCAAATAAAATAATCGTTACTACAGAGAAAGACAGTGTACGTCTTTATAAATACAAAAAAGAGCTTTCGCATTTTCCGGTATATGTAATTCCAATAAAGCACAGTTTTCTTTTTTCAGAATCAAAAATGTTTGAGGATCTTATTTTTAATGCCATAAAAAATTACAGCATCCCTGCAAATAATAACAATTAGTTTTATAAAAATGATGAGTGGCAACGCTGATATAGAAGGTTAACTTAATTTCACCGAAGGTTTTCGTACATAAATTTCCTTAATAATTATTCCTGTAAAAATGAAGACATTACTTACTGCTTTGGGGTTATTTATTTTAACGGGCTACGCCAGTGGACAGGAAAAAATTACTGTACGGGGTGTTGTTAAAACAGAAAACGGAAAGCCTATGCCCAATGCTTCTGTAACACTTTTTTACAAAGGCAATAAAGACTCGTTAAGAACAGTAACAAATACTAAAGGCGTTTTTACTTTTTTAAATGCCAAAGCAAAAAATACCGGTATTATTATTTCTTATGTGGGGTATAAAACTTTTGTAAATTCTTACGATTATTCCAAAGCTTTCGGCCAGCAGGATATTTTTGATATAGTGATGTTACCAGGTAACAGTTTGCTGGAAACAGTAACAGTAGAAGCCTCTAAAGTGCAGATAAAAGAAGATACAGTATCTTATAAGATTGATAGTACCATGTTTCGAAAAAATGATAACGTAGAAGAAGTATTAAAAAAATTACCGGGAGTAGAAGTAGATAAAAACGGAGGAGTAACGGCACAGGGCCAGCAGGTAACAAAAGTAAAAGTAAATGGAAAAGATTTTTTTGGTGGCGATGTAACAACAGCTACCAGGCAGATAAATGCGGATATGGTTGACAAAATAGACATCATAGACGATTATGGTGACCAGGCTGCATTTACAGGAGTAAAAAGTGGGGATGCTACAAAAACACTGAACATACAACTGAAGAAAGAAAAGAACAAAGGATATTTTGGAAATGCATCGCTGGGCGCAGGTACAGAAGGGCGCTATGTAAATTCATTAACCATAAATAAATTTAATAATGCGCAGCAAATAAGCCTGATAGGAAATTTAAATAATACCAATGCCAGCACTTTTAATTTTGGATCAATGGGTGCAGCAATAGGTGGTATGGTACGGAGCATTGGCGGAAACTTTGGAGGCGGCACCGGAACGGGTGTATCCACTACAAAATCTATCGGCCTTAATTACAGAGATCAGTGGGGGCCTAAAATTTCTATATACGGAAGTTACAGTTTTACCAATAAAGGCACCCGTACTTTGAAGGATGTAACACAACAGAATTTTTTTAATGACGGAACAATTGTGAACACGCAAAAAACAAATGATTATACGCTTACCGATAATCACCGCATTACTTTTAATATGGAGTATAAGATTGACTCTTTTAATTACCTGAAAGTAACGCCAACATTTAATTATTCAACATCCGGCAGTAATTATTTTGCTGATTTTGGAAATACAGGCAAAACCGGGGCACAGGTAAACAAGGGTACAACATCCGACAGAACAAATTCTACTTCGCCTAATATTACCGGCAGTGTATTATTTAACCACCGCTTTGATAAAAAAGGAAGAATATTATCATTAAACATGAATGCAGGAAGTTCTGGAACGCAGGGCGATGATACTTATGCCAACTTAACTACTTATTATAATATTGTGGGAGGCGGATCAAAAGATTCTGTTTTGAACCAGTTCATCATGCAGAATAATAATAATAATAACTATGGAATTTCAGCCTCATTTATTCAGCCAGTAAATAAAAAGCAAAGCCTGGAATTTAATTATGCTTACAACAAAAGACATACCGGAATAGACAGGGAAAATTACAGTATAGATCCCGGGAACGGAAGCAAAAAATTTGTAGATAGTGCAAGTAATATTTATGATAATGATTACATCACTAACAGGATGGGCATTAATTTCAGAACTACACAAAAAAAATATAATTACACCGTAGGATTTGCTGTACAGCCTGCTACAATAAAAAGCGATTCCCGAACAACCAAAACCAGGTATAGCCAAAATCTTATAAACTATTATCCTGTGCTGCGTTTTGCGTACAACTTCAGCAGGAGCCGGTCATTCAATATTAATTATAACGGAAGTACTTCGCAGCCTTCATACCAGCAACTGCAGCCAGTGTATGATTATTCTAACCCGCAGTATATTACTTTGGGTAATCCAGACCTTAAACCAGAGTTTACCAACAACCTGAACATGCGGTATAATAATTTTGATTTTATCAGCGGCAATGTATTTTTTGGTAACCTTAATTTTTCTGTTGTAAAAGATAAGATCGTAAATAATGTATTTAATAAAGGCGGCGGGGTGCAGGAAACACACTACCTTAACAGTGATGGATATTTTTCTGCCTCGGGCTTCTATGCGTTTAGCAAGCCCATCAACAACCGGAAATATATTTTTAATTATGGAGGTAATGTTTTATACAACAACAATATTTCTTTTATTGAAAATGCAAAAAATACCGGAAAAAACTGGGTAATAAGTCAGCGTTTCTCAACAACCATTACAATAAAAAAATGGCTGGAAACAAGTGCCGGTATCAACTTTACATTAAACCAAACGCAATATTCCTTACGCAAAGAACTTAATTCCAATACAACTGCATGGAGTCTTACCCATTCATCAAGATTTTTTCTTCCAAAAGATTTTACGTTGGCTTATGATCTTGATAAGTCTATCAACAACGGTTATGCTTCTAATGTAAATACCAATCCATTTATCATTAATGCCAGTTTAGAAAAACTGGTATCTAAAAAATATAATGCTTCCCTTAAATTAAATGCGTATGATCTGCTGGATGAAAATACCAGTGTATTAAGAACGGTTACCGGCAACTATATAAATGATACAAGAACAAATAAACTGGGCAGGTATTTAATGCTGAGCCTGGTATTCCGGTTTAATAAATTTGTTGGGGAAGCCCCAAGGCGTATGATGATGGGAGGCATGCCTCCACAGCCGCACGGAATGTGATTATCAGCTTGCCCCTGCGAAAATTTTATTGCTCATTGCCCATACACATTACCTATTTACCATTGTCTATTGACCATTGCCTATTGTCTATTGTCTATTGACCATTGCCTATCGCCTCACTTCGCTATGGCTATCTTTATCTTTTTCCCTTTCATTTTTTCGTCTTTTATCAACTCCAGCACATTCCCGATTTTAGATTTTCTTACAGCTGCAAATGATAAAAAATCTTTTACTTCTATCAATCCTATCTCATCTTTTTTAAGGTTTCCTTTTTGAGATAAAAACCCCACAATATCTATTTTATTAATCTTGTCTTTTTTTCCGGCATCAATAAAAAGGGTACTCCACTTTGGTTTTTCGGGGATAGAAAGTTTCTCCGGCATATCAAAAATTTCTGCACCGGCAGTAATATAATCCGGCAGTTTTTCTTCTTCCGAAAAAATAACATATACGTTACCGGTAGCATTCATACGTGCTGTACGCCCGTTGCGGTGCGTAAAGGCCGGTTCATCATTGGGCAAATGATAGTGAACAATATTACGGATGTTAGCAATATCCAGCCCCCGGCTGGCGAGGTCTGTGGTAACTAAAATATTTGCACTGGTATTGCGGAATTTACACAACGCTACTTCACGGTCACGCTGCTCCATACCACCATGATAAAATACATTTACAATGCCTTGTTCAGATAAAAAATGACTGGTTCTTTCCACCGCTTCCCGGTGATTGCAGAACACAATAGTAGAAGTATTATTTACAAAGCAGATCAATTCTAATAAAGTCTGCAGCTTATCCTTATCTGGCGAAAGCAGGGTATATAATCTTAAAATATCAGTGCCTGCAGAATGTTCCGGTAAAAAATTGAGGGTAACAGGCTGTTGCATTTTTACAAATTCCGGTATCTCTACAGTATATGTAGCAGAAGTAAGTAAACGTTTTTGTACCGCCGGTAAAGACTGAATGATATACTTCATTTCTTCTAAAAACCCAAGCTCCAGGCTTTTATCAAATTCATCTAATACTAAAAATTTAATGGCAGAGAGTGCTACATTTTTTCTGCGGATATGATCTGCCATACGGCCGGCAGTGGCAATAATAATGGCTGGTGGCTGTACCAGGTTATTTTCTTCAATTTCTCTTTTATGGCCGCCGTAGCAGGTGGTTATTTTATGGCCGGTCTGCATTTGCTTCAATACTGTTTCTATTTGCTGGGCAAGCTCCCTTGATGGAACCAGTATCAACGCCTGCACTAATTTAATATCCGCATCAAGAGAATTTAATAATGGTAATAAAAACGCCAGCGTTTTACCCGAACCGGTAGCCGATAATAAAACAAGATCATTTTCTTTTTCGGCAGCCTCAATGGTTGCCAACTGCATTTCGTTAAGCACCTTAATATTCAATTTCTGCAGATAAGTTTCTACCTCATGTTCATTTTTCATGGCGCAAATGTACCACTAAAAAAATAGGCTGATATAAACCAATATTCAGACTTTTTTTAAACTTATAGTAACAGCAGGATTAGCACCAGCGGCCGGCGTGGTAAGCGTCATGGTAACCGGGTTGGCACTGCCATTAATTTTACCGGTGAAAAGTCTGCCACCATAAGTTGCCCCTGCATCAAAAGTAAATTGAATGGAAGAATGATCAAACGAGCCTGTTAAATGGCCTGTAACAGAGCCACCATTAGCATTAGCCTGAAAACTGCCACTGGCTGTACCCGGCGGGGGAGCGCTAAAAAAGAAAAAGTTATTGGCAGCATCCGCAACATTTTGCCATTGGTTTGGTGGTGTAGAAAGATCAGGTACATAAGTATCTGAAGCCCCAGGTTCGGGCTTACTGCAGTTACTGAAAATTGCTAAAATAATAAAGGCCAGCATTACTGCGATTGTCTTTTTAATTGTTTTCATGATGATTTGTTTTAGTAGAAGAATGAAATTTATTTAGTAGTCTGCCAACCGGGTATTAAAAAGATTGATCCTGGTTTCCAGGTCATCCAATTGCCGGATAAATACAGGAATAATAAATGCTATTTCCTGTTTGATGGCTTCCTGGTTTTGTTCCCTGTTGCCCGGTAATTTATTTTGATAATAAAGATTGATTCGGTTTTTAATATCATTCAGTTTTACTACGGTTTTTTTTGTAACCTCATTTATAATTGTATCAGCAATACCTTCAAATGTTTTTTGCAGCGCTGTATCTTGCCAGTAGTCAATAATTTTTTTTGAATAAGCAGATTGTGTCAGGTACAGTTTTTGTATTGCCGGGTTATAACTGTTTATGGCCTGTATTAAAACAGTAAGGGCAGTTTGCTGTGTTAATGCAAAATCAGCGGTATATTTAAACGCATTTTTTATTTCATTTGCCTGGCTTAAATAATTTCGTAAAGTGGTGGTTATTTCCGGATAAAAAAGATCAATCCCATCCTGCCTTTCTCTTGCAGATATCAGGTCGGAGGTGGAATAATTTAATTTCTTTAAAAGTGCTTCTACAGAATCAAGTCTTTGCAACAGTGGAGTTATATCCATACCAGGCTTGGCTTTGGCATCTTTTATCTGTTTCAGAATAGTGCTGTATTGTTTTAGATAAGGATCTGTACTGAATGTTCCCAGTATTATTTCCGTAACCAAAGAATTGTCTTTTGGTATTAAAATTTTTCCTGTGGGCGGATATAAAAGAACATATCGTTTATCTGATAACCGAATGGTTACCTGCCGGGCGGCAGCCGGCAAACTAGCTGAAAAAATTCCGGAGAAATCGGAGGTGTTTGGCATTCCGTCTATAAGTACCGTGTAATTTTTTACGGCAACATTATTTAAAAGTAACTGTCCTTTCAACTGTATGGTTTGGCCAAAGCAGCATGCATAAATCATTAATGAAATAATATTTGAAGCAGCAATTTTCATTATTCAATTTGCAGGGTTAATGTGCCGCCATTGGAAAGCACCTGAGAGCTGTTGAACCTTAATTTATCTGCGCTATACACTCTTATATTAATTTCTTTTCCCTCTTTAAAAGGCAGTGTAAGCCTGAACATGCCATAACCATCCGAACGCTGTTTGGCAATACCATTGTCAAAAACAAGGGTAGCATTTTTTACAGGCTGGCCCATTTTATTAATCACAATACCACTTACCATTACCGAGTCGGGCCTGCGCTGCAGGTGCAGTTCAACCGGGTTATCTTCTTCGGGAATAGTGATGGTTTGTCCCAGGCCATAATAACCGGGGGCATTGGCTATTACATCAGTCTGTTTGCCCCGGTATTTAGTGTCTATATCTGTAAAGCTCACAAAACCGTTTTCAATTCTTTGTGAGTCGGGTTTGTTTAATAAAATTTTAAGCTGCCCGTTATTAATTAACTCCGCTTTGGATGCAGAACCAAATACCGTAAATTTTAAAGTGAAGGAATCTTTCTTAGGCATAAATTTATAACCCAAAAAAATGAGTACCACCAGCACAAGAATGGGGCCGCCAAGCTCCAGTGTGCCGCCATAAACCTGTCCGGTATATTTGGCGTGAGATTTCATAGCGCCGGATAAAAATGCTGCGCAAACCATGCCGATGATGACCAGCAGAAAAAAATAAATCTGTGGTTTTATAAAACCAATACGGTTACTGTACAGCATTAATAATATGGCAGCCGCAAGAAATAAAATAAACCCGATGGCCGAAATTATGACCCAGGTTAAAGGAGTAATGGTATTATTTTTTTGAGCCATCGTGTAAGTTTAGTTGGTTGTATTGCATAATAAATTTAAACATTCTGCAGGTTAATTGCAATACGCCTTATTGGTAGATTAACTGTCGCAAGCCAGATTGGGTGCTCGATAGCAACAGGATTGCAAAGATAATACTATTTGCCTATAATTAATATTATGTTAAACAGGCTACACACCAACGCCACAAAGGCTCTCCCAGTTTTTCTTTTTTCTTTCCCCTGCCACGAGCGAACGTTATTATGTAGTAGATTGTAGCAACTAAAACAACTGCTATATGAACGCTGTTGCATTCAGAATTCTTAAAGGAATAAATAAGACATACAATGTGAGTTATTCCAAATTGATAGACATTGCAAAATTTAACTCAAATACTATGGGTTAGAAACCCATAGGTTGAATACATTGACTGAAAGTCATTTGAGTTTAGGCTAAAGCCTATTAAAACTTTAAACTAAAGTTCATTCAAACTATTCAAGAATAAAATTCTGATCGCTATTAGGG
>JANLQE010000087.1:0-26199 GCA_031367625.1 Bacteroidota bacterium | reverse complement strand
ATTTTTTTGTACACAAACAGAGAGCGCAGGGTTTATGGTTCAACATAATTGTTTGCAATTCTACTTATGCCATCTCTTAAAATTTCAACATTAAAATTTATTAATAAACCTATAGAAATGTGGGTAAGCCTTAAATAAGTTTTTAAAACTTTATAAGCAACCGGCGGAACAATTTCCTGCGACTTTAATTCTACCAACACTTTTTCTTCCACCATCATATCATACCGCAAATCTACATTCATCTTTACTTCTTCATAAAATAGTGTAATGGGTTGTTGTCTTTTTACTTTTAATCCACGCTTTGTTAATCTATAAAATAATAATTCTTCATAAACAGATTCTAATAAACCCGGCCCAATATCTTTATGAATTCTAATTGACTCTTCAATTATTACCCCTGTAATATCATTTATCTCCATAAAATTATTTTTCTTCTCAACGTCCTCTGCACCTCTGCGTACAATCCGGCAAACTTCAATGATTTTTTCTGCTCCCTCTGGTTCTCTGGGTGAGCCTACACCACAAACTCCATCCATTTTTCCTCACTCTGCGATGATGTCACCACATTTTCTACAAAAGCCATTCCTCTTATACCTTCTTCAACGCCTGGGAAATCCAGCCATTCTTCTTTAGGAATTTCTCCATTTATTTTTGCTTTTATGGTCAATGCAAAATTTCGGTAGAGGTTTGCAAAGGCTTCCAGATATCCTTCCGGATGCCCTGCCGGCACACGGGTATTATGTGCGGCGAATGAACTGTTATAACTTCCGCCGGTCCGGTAAATTTCTGTTGGTTTATCTAACCATTTTACCAGCAAAGTATTTGCATCTTCCTGTTTCCATTCTAATCCGCCTTTTTCTCCATACACTCTTATTTTTACATTGTTCTCTTCGCCTGCTGCAATTTGTGTGGCCATTAAAACACCTGTAGAACCGTTGTTGAATTTTAAAAATGCAGCCCCGTCATCATCCAGTAATCTGCCTTCTACCACAATATTTAAAGTAGAACAAAGCTGGGTAACTTCTAAACCTGTAACATATTCAGCTAAATTAAAAGCATGTGTACCAATGTCGCCCATGCTTCCTGCTTTACCGCTTTTTTTAGGATCTGTACGCCAGCTTGCCTGCGCCTGCCCGGTAGCTTCCAGCAAAGTACTTAACCATCCCTGTGGATATTCAACATATACTTTTCTTATTTTACCCAAGGCTCCGCTTTTGACCAATTGCCTGGCCTGTTTTACCATTGGATACCCGGTATAGGTATGGCATAACAGTAAACTTAAACCTGTAGCTGCCAGTTTTTGTTTTAATTCTTTTGCCTGGCCTAATGTAAAGGTTATCGGCTTTTCAATAACAACATTAAAGCCTTTATCCAGAGCCATCAAGGCTGGTTCAAAGTGCACAAAGTTGGGTGTAACGATACTGATGAAATCAAGTTTTTTTTCAGCGGGCATTGCAGCTTCTGTTTCCAGCATTACTTTATAATCAGTGTAGATACGGCTTTGCTCTAAAAATAATTCTTTACCGGAAGCCACAGCAACTTCCGGATTTACACTAAGTGTGCCTGCAACCAATTCGCATTGGCCATCCATATTCATTGCATGGCGATGCACTGCACCTATAAAGGCATCTTTACCACCGCCAATCATACCCATTCTTAATTTTCTGTTCATACCTTAATATTTGTGCTTACCAAAGAGAAATTATTTTAAATCACTAATTGACCCCATCCGGTTCTGTATTCTCTTTTTACGAATTGATTAGCTTCATCAAAATTAGTTATTCTCATATTTTTTGCATCCCATACTAATTTTTTTCTTCCGGGAAAACTTTTGCCATCCGCACTTTTTACCATCCAGCTTCTTAGTGCCAGGTTACCCATGAGTATGGTTTCTGTCAGCGGCCCTGCATAATCAAACGATGAGCTTAACTCAGTCTTACCATATCCTTTAATACAAGCGTTTACCCATTGCAGGTAGTGCCCTTCAGGAACTCTCATAATGGTTTTTGGTACATTCACTTCAGCCATTCTTTTTGTGGGTAAAAGGGTAGGGTTACTGCCATAAGTTCCACACATCATTTTGCCAAGTGTGCCTTCAATAATTACACCGCCGCTGCCATCTTCATCTCCCATTACTTCATCAGGCCCTAATTCCACCGGCCTTTCCGGCCTTATTCCGCCGTCACTCCAATGCAGCTCTATATCCTTTCCTCCATTTTTCCCCGGAAACCTAACGATCACTGAAGAAGCTGCCGGGCAACTATCCGGATAGTAAGAAGCGTTCCACATTTTTTCATAAATAGCCGCTTCACTACATTCTACTTCTGAAGGATAACCGAGGCCAACAGTTTTAAAAGCCGGGTCTATTAAATGACAGCCCATATCTCCCAGGGCGCCGGTACCAAAACTCCAGTAGCCACGCCAACTGAACGGTGCATAGCCTTCTTTATAATCTTCCCAGGCTGCAGGGCCCAGCCATAAATCCCAATCAAGTTCTTTAGGAACAAAGGCATTTACTTTTGGCTTACCAAAGCCCTGTGGCCATACCGGCCTGTTGGTCCAAACATAAATAGTGTGTGCCTCTCCGATAGTGCCGGCATTATACCATTCCTGCATTTGCCTGACGCCATCCCCACTGGCACCCTGGTTGCCCATTTGCGTAACGACTTTATATTTTTTTGCAGCTTCTGTCAAAATCCTTGCTTCATAAATATCATGCGTCAGGGGCTTTTGAACATATACATGTTTACCCGCCTGCATGGCCATCAGGGCTGCGATAGCATGTGTATTATCCGGGGTAGAAACAGAAACTGCATCAATATTCTTTCTTTCTTTTTCCAGCATTTTCCGGTAATCTTTGTAATAGGTTGCTTTCGGAAATTTTTCCCTGGTCTTTTGTGATTGCCTGTCGTCAACATCGCAAAGCGCTACAATATTTACATAAGCACTCTTTGCAAATTCTTGAATATCACTTTCGCCTTTGCCACCGGCACCAACACAGGCGATATTAAGTTTATCGCTGGGGGCTATAAATCCCCTGCCTAAAACATGCCGGGGAATTATATAAAAACCTGTTGCTGCAATAGCTGTATTGCGGATAAAATTTCGCCGGGATGATTTTATTGCTGCCATACTTATAGTTTGATTTTAAATCGGCTTATCAAAACTCACACACTCTTTTAATTCTTTATCTGTATATGCCATGTTGTATTGTTTTAAAACATCACCAGGCACACCATTCCATTGATTGGGTGTATTGCCTTTGTACCCGATATCTGCTATACCGATCCTGGAAGTATAAAACCCCGTGGTGGTTAAATTTCTTATTAAATTAAAAAAAGAAACGCCTGGTTTCATTTGCGGTTTTGCTTTTTTGGGATAAGCAATTTCATCCACCATGGCTATTTGCTGAGATGAGGAACAATTTTTAAAATCATTATTATATTTTTTTAAGCATTGCATATCAAGCCAGCGCAGCCCGCCTCTCATGGGTGTTTGATGCTCCGGCATGTCATTTACAATAAACTGAATAAATTCCGGAACTTTTGCATCTGTTGCGCTTCCGCTGATCTCATCTTTAGGAATAATAATGTCGCATAAAACGGCAATGCCGGCCATCTCATGATCATTAAAAAACTTTTCTCCAGCCAGTTTATTTTCCCTTTCCAGTTCTTCTTTTGCTCTGTCTAAGGAATAGGTTTTATTATCAAATGCAGCAGGGCTTTCAGCAATTTTTACTTTTTTTTCGTCTGTTTTACAGGCAGCTAAAAAAGCAGTGGTAGCCACCGAGCCTGCAATTAGTTTAAGCGATTTACGTCTGTCCATTTTTATTTTTTTTCACACAGTGGAGGAAAGTCCGCTGAGTTTTTAGTAAATTTTAATTGGCACACAGAGCTGCAGAGAAATTTGCACATTAGCACATTGCCTTACAGGTTGTTCTTTTTCATCTCGTCAATAATATAATCGCAGGCTCTCATGCTCAATGCTAAAATTGTCCATGTTATATTTTTATCTGCCTGGCTTACAAAAGCACCACCATCTACCACAAATAAATTTTTACAATCGTGTGCCTGGTTGTGTTTATTAAGCGCACTTTTTTTTGGGTCATTACCCATTCTCACCGTACCGGCTTCATGAATAATTTCACCGGGTTTACTTAGCCCCCAGTTATTTTTTTCATCATCATCGCCACCCCATGTAATTACAGCACCCATATTGTGCATTATTTCTTTAAAAGTTTCCTTCATGTGCTTTGCCTGTTTAATTTCATGATCGGTCCATTTTACATTAAACTTTAAAACCGGAATGCCATAAGCGTCCACCATATTTTCATCAATCGTACACCGGTTATCATATAAAGGAATAGCCTCTCCACGGCCTGCCATACCAACGCCTGCTCCGTAAAAAAATCGGTTATCTTCTTTTAAAGATTTACCATAACCGCCAGCTTCTTTCTGTTTGCCATGTACCAGGTGTTTTCCGTTTAAATTTTCTATGCCCCAATTGAAACCATAAGACGGCATCCCTTGCCCGCCCCAGTATTCAACATGATATCCTCTGGGGAAATCTAATTTTTTATTATCTCCCCACCAGGGAGAATATACATGCATGCCGCCCACACCATCTTCATTATATCTTTTTCTGTCAAACAATTGAGGTAATACCCCGCCAACTGCTGCACCGGTACTGTCGTGTAAATATCTACCTACCACATCACTGTCATTTGCCAGGCCATTAGGGTGCCGGTCCGATTTTGAATTCAATAATAACCTGGCACTTTCGCAGGTACTGGCCGCAACAATTACAACCCTTGCATTTACCTGGTATTCCTGCATATCATCTTTGTTAATGTAGGATACACCGGTTGCCAAACCTTGTTTATCTGTAAGCACTTCTCTTGCCATTGCATTACTTACTATATCTACATTACCTGTTTTTAATGCAGGATAAATCAACACATTTGTGCTGGAAAAATCGGCTTTTGCCATACTGCAGTTTCTACCGCACTGGCCACAAAAAAAGCAAACGCCCCTGTCATCATTAATTTTTTTTGTAAGAATAGAAAGCCGTGAAGGGATAACGGGAACACCTGATAAGCCAGCGCCTTTTTTTATAATCATTTCATGCAGGCGTGGCCGGGGTGGCGGTAAAAAAATACCATCCGGGTCATTTGGTAATCCTTCGTTGGTACCAAAAATACCAATCATTTTATCAATGGCATCATAGTAAGGTTTTACGTCTTCATAACCTATAGGCCAATCATCTCCCAGCCCATCAATGCTTTTTCTTTTAAAATCTTTTGGGCCAAAGCGGAGTGATATTCTACCCCAGTGATTTGTTCTGCCGCCAAGCATCCGGGCCCGCCACCACATCCAGTCTGTGCCGCTTTCTTTAGTAAATGGTTCGCCTTCTACATCCCAGCCGTAATAGCAGGCATCAAAATCGCCAAAGGGGCGAAATTTAGTGCTGGCGCCACGTCTGGGGCTTTCATAAGGCCATTTTAACTGGGTAATATTTTTCTGGGGATCGTACATTGCCCCGGCCTCTACCAGGCAAACTTTTAAGCCGGCTTTACTTAACTGGTAAGCAGCCATACCGCCGCCTGCGCCACTACCTACAATTACAACATCGTATTTTTTAGGTTGAATTTTTATCTGCAGATCTCCCATATTTGCAAAGGCTTTAATGATGGAAGTTAGAAATTAAATAAGTTTTAAAAGAATTTTTTTTTAATAACTCAATGCAAACGGTTGCGATGTTTTTTTTTATGGATTGAACGTTTTGTACCTTTTTTAAAATTATATTTACTGAAACAATTTGGGTTGCTACCCATCTGCCACAAAACAATTGATATATGAAGCCAACGATTCGTTTTCAACTTTCCTTTATGATGTTTCTTGAATTTTTTATCTGGGGTGGATGGTTTGTAACCCTGGGAACTTTTCTCAATAATAATCTTCATGCATCAGGGTTGCAGAGTGCCAGTGTTTTTTCCACGCAATCCTGGGGAGCTATCATCGCACCATTTATTATTGGGTTAATTGCAGACCGTTTTTTTAATGCAGAAAAGATTTTGGGCATACTGCATATTGCAGGGGCTGTAATGATGTATCAGATGTACCAGTCCGCAGATATTAGTTCTTTTTATCCTTATGTACTTGGTTATATGGTTTTATATATGCCAACCCTGGCCCTTGTAAATTCTGTGGCATTTAACCAAATGGGTAATCCTGAAAAAGAATTTTCTGTTATCCGGGTTTGGGGCACCATCGGCTGGATAGTGGCCGGGCTTGCCATCAGTTATTTATTTCATTGGGATGCAAAAGGAAATGCAGAATCAGGTTTCCTGAAGAATACGTTTTTAATGTCGGCCCTTACCTCGCTGGTATTGGGTGTATTTAGTTTTACACTTCCTAAAACACCACCTAAAAAAAGCACGGGAGAAAAAGTAAGCGTTACAGAAATGCTTGGCCTGAATGCTTTAAAATTATTAAAGGATAAAAACTTTTTGATCTTCTTTATATCATCAATACTTATTTGTATTCCGTTGGCCTTTTACTATCAGAATGCCAATTCATTTTTATCAAATATTGGTGTTACCAATCCTACCGGTAAAATGACGATTGGGCAAATTTCGGAAGTGCTTTTTTTGTTGTTGCTGCCTGTTTTCTTTTCAAAGTATGGATTTAAAAAAACAATATTGGTGGGCATGCTTGCCTGGGCTGTCCGTTATGCATTGTTTGCTTATGGCAATGCCGGGGAGCTGAGTTTTATGTTGCTCATTGGTATAGCACTGCATGGTGTTTGTTATGATTTCTTTTTTGTTTCGGGGCAGATTTATACCAATGCAAAAGCAGGCGAAAAATATAAAAGCGCAGCACAGGGTTTAATTACGCTTGCTACTTATGGTGTGGGGATGCTTATCGGATTTTGGGTGGCAGGATTAATAACAGATCAATACAAGTTGGGTGAAAATACATTTAATTATAAAATGATCTGGCTTATTCCCTCGGGCATTGCATTAGTTGTATTCCTTATTTTTGCGCTGCTGTTTAAAGATGAAAAAAAGCAGGCTGAGATACCACAACCAACTTTATAAAATGAAGAAAACAAACCGCAGAGAAGTGATTAAACAAATGGCTATGGGTTCTGTT
Source organism: Bacteroidota bacterium (assembly GCA_031367625.1). Taxonomy (GTDB): domain Bacteria; phylum Bacteroidota; class Bacteroidia; order Chitinophagales; family Chitinophagaceae; genus Ferruginibacter. The sequence continues at coordinate 19,045 of JANLQE010000087.1, read as the reverse complement.
AGTATAGCAGGGTTGGGCTCGCTATCTTCATTTATGGCAAAAGATGAATTGGAAAAAGTCGAGAAACTTAAAGGAAATATTAATCACTCGGTTTGTTACTGGACCTATAACTTTTTGCCGCTGGATGAGCTTTGTGTGATAGTAAAAAAAATGGGGTTGACTGCTATTGATCTGTTAGCCCCAAAGGAATGGCCAATCATTCAGCAACATGGGTTAAGCTGTTCGATGTGTTATACCGCAGGAAAAATAAGTTTGACAGAAGGCTGGAACCATACAGAAAATCATGAGTGGCTGATAAAAGATTTTTTAGAAGCTATTCCGCTGGTTTCAAAAGCAGGCTATAAAAACCTGATCTGTTTTAGCGGCAACAGAAACGGGATGGATGATGAGACAGGCTTGAAAAATTGTGTTGAGGGATTAAAAAAGGTATTGCCCCTTGCAGTACAACACGGTGTAATTATACAAATGGAATTATTTAACAGCAAGATTGATCATCACGATTATATGTGTGATAAAAGTGCCTGGGGAATTGAACTGTGCAAAAGGCTTGGCAGCGAAAATTTTAAATTGCTGTATGATATTTATCACATGCAGATTAATGAAGGGGATGTAATAAGAACGATTCAGGATCATCATCAATATTTTGGGCACTACCACACCGCCGGTGTGCCGGGCAGGCATGAGATAAACGAAACACAGGAATTATTTTACCCGGCTATTATGAAAGCTATTCTGGCAACTGGTTTTACAGATTATGTGGCGCAGGAATTTATCCCTACCGGGGCAACCAAAGAAGAAAAAATAGGTGCATTAAAAAAAGCGGTAAGGGTTTGTGATGTGTAAAATGTTTCAATAGCTGTATCGCTGATGCTTAATAAAGAACTGATGTACAAGAGTGCCAATGAAGCTAAAGAGAATACCAATGTTTGGTTCAAAACGAAAAATAAATATTTTATAAAAACATCCTGTGCCGGTAAGGAACAGGCTTTAAATTACAATTATGCCAGAAAATAATTATGATGCTATTGTTGTTGGTTCAGGTATCAGCGGTGGATGGGCTGCTAAAGAACTTACTGAAAAAGGCTTAAAAGTACTGATGCTTGAAAGAGGCAGAAATATTGAGCATGTAAAAGATTATGTAAATGCCAATAAGGAAACCTGGGAGTTTCCTCACCGCGGAAACCGTACCCAGGAAATGATAAAAGATTATCCAGTTTTAAAAAGAGATTATACTCTTAATGAAGAAACATTGGGTATGTGGGCAAACGAAAAAGAAAGCCCTTACGTAGAAAAAAAACGTTACGACTGGTACAGAGGGTATCAGGTAGGCGGACGCTCGCTTTTGTGGGGGAGACAAAGCTACCGCTGGAATAAATGGGATTTTGAAGCTAATGCCAAAGAAGGCATTGCGGTAGATTGGCCCATACGTTACGATGATCTTGCAGACTGGTATAGTTATGTAGAAAAATTTGCCGGCATACAGGGCAGCAAGCATGGGTTGGAAGTATTGCCTGATGGAGAATTTTTACCGGCGATGGATATGAACGTGGTAGAAATAGATATGGCAGAAAAATTAAAAAATCATTACAGCGGTAAGCGGCACATGTTTATTGGCCGCAGTGCAAATATCACAGAAGCCCGGCCCGAACAAGGCAGAACCAATTGCCAGTATAGAGACAGGTGTTGGCGTGGATGCCCGTTTGGTGCTTACTTCAGCACACAGTCTGCAACTTTGCCGGCAGCTATGAAGACGGGTAACCTTACACTGGAATCCAATAAAATAGTGTCAAAGATTTTATATAATAAAGACACTAAAAAAGCCACAGGTGTAGAAGTGGTAGATGCAGTAACAGCTAAAACATATACCTATACTTCTAAAATTATTTTTGTATGCGCTTCTTCTTTCAACAGCAGTTGGCTGCTTATGAACAGTGCCACAGATATATGGCCTGATGGCCTTGGCAGCAGCAGTGGCGAATTGGGGCATAATGCAATGGATCATCATTTTCGTACTGGTGCAAGCGGCAGTGTAGAAGGGTTTGAAGATAAATATGTTTACGGCCGCAGGCCAACAGGAATTTACATACCCAGGTTTAGAAATATTTACGATGATAAAAGAGATTACCTCCGTGGCTTTGGGTATCAGGGTGGTGCAGGCAGGGGCAGGGGAGTAGAGATTGCCGAGATGACTATAGGTGCTGCTTTAAAAGAATCACTTACAGAGCCGGGTAAATGGAATATGAACATTCTTGCTTTTGGCGAGTCACTGCCGGATCACAGCAACATGATTTACTTAGATAAAACGGTAAAAGATAAATGGGGCTTACCGGTACTGGCCATGGATGTGGAGATGAAAGAAAATGAACTTAAGATGCGTAAAGATATGATGGCAGATGCAGAAGAAATGCTGACGGTATCTGGTGTAAAAAATGTAAAGCCCTACGATAGCGGCTATGCGCCGGGCCAGGGTATTCATGAAATGGGAACGGCACGTATGGGCAGAGATCCAAAAACTTCTGTACTCAATGGTAACAACCAGGTATGGGATGCACTGAATGTTTTTGTAACAGATGGAGCCTGTATGACCAGCAGCAGTTGCGTAAATCCATCGCTTACTTACATGGCACTCACTGCAAGGGCAGCAGATTTTGCAGTGAAGGAATTAAAGAAAGGAAATCTGTAAGGCAAATGTGCTAATTTTTCTGCGACCTCTGCACCTCTGTGTGCAAAAAAAATACTCAGCGGCCCCTGCGGCCTCTGCGTGCAAAATAAAACAAAAACAACTCAGCGGCCCCTGCGCCTCTGCGTGCAAAACATTTAACATGGAAAGAAGAGAACTTTTAAAAATGATTGCTTTACTCACCGGTGGTGTGGTTATAGGCGGAGATGTATTTTTATCCGGTTGCAAAACCAACAATAAAAAAAGTGAAGAAAAATTCTCCCCCGCAAATATTGCAATGCTGGATGAAGTAGGGGAAACCATTATTCCCACTACCAATACCCCAGGAGCTAAAGCTGCAGAGGTTGGTAAATTTATGCAGGTATATGTTACAGATTGCTTATCTGAACCAGAGCAAAAAACTTTTACAAATGGCATGACGGCACTTAATGGCATAAGCAAAAAAATGCACGAAAAAGATTTCGTAGAATGCAGCCCACAGCAGCGACACGATGTGTTGATTGCCTTGGAACAGGAAGCTAAAGCATTTAACCTGCAGTTGAAGGATAAAGAAAAGTCATCAAGAGATTCGGCCAAGGCGGCTATGAAAGAATTTAAAGGAGAACCTGCTCATTATTATACCATGATGAAACAAATGATTTTGCTGGGTTATTTTACTTCTGAAATCGGCAGCAAACAGGCGCTGCGCTTTTTGCCGATACCTGGTAAATATGATGGTGCTTATCCCTATAAAAAAGGGGATAAGGCATGGGCTATATAATTAATTCTTTTGCACGGTTATATTAAATAAGCCATAGTTAAATGCTTTTATAATGTATTGTTTATTGAAACAGTTTCTTCGCAATAAAGCAATTTGTTCTACTTGCAATTGAACAAAACTATTCGTAATTTTCTCACCTAAAATACAGGGTATGAAAAAGATTAGTTTCATTATCAGCTTGCTTTTAACTGCCCCCCATTTTCTTTTTGCACAGCAGCCCGATTACAAAGTTGTTTTTGATATGAGTACAAGGGATTCTTTGAGCCAACTGTCGGTAGTCCGTGAAGTAGCGCTGATAACCCAGGAAAACCCCGCTGCCAAACTGGAAGTGGTGATTTATGGCCAGGCATTAAATATGGTTACCAAAACACAGTCTAAACAGGCAGAAGCCATACAGCGCTTAACTGCAAATAACAACGTATCCTTTAAAGTATGCGCATTTACTATGAAGCGGAATAATGTTATTGCAGCCGACCTGTTGCCTGGCATACAGGTAGTGCCAGATGACATATACGAAATCATCAGTAAACAGCACGAGGGTTGGGGCTATATCAAGGTGGCGCATTAAGCGGTTGCTTGGTAAAGGGCTAAACGCATCAATGTACCATGACTGTAAAATTTATAAAATATTTCTCCGGCATTACTTTGCTTGTATTGATCATTGGCTCGGTAATATTTTACCGGTTACTCCCGGGATATAATTACGATACGCAAAAGAAAGTTATTACTAACAACAGTTGGCAACCACCCGACACCACTGAGCTGCCTTTTACAACTGCGGCTAACCTTATACGTTATGGAAGAGCGCTCGTTGCAAATACATCTGCATATCTTGGTCCCAGGGGGTCTATAGCTCATCTAAGTAATGGAATGAACTGCCAGAACTGCCACCTGGAAGCAGGCACAAAATTATACGGTAGCAATTTTGCATTAGCAGCATCTACCTATCCCCGTTACAGGGAGCGGAGCGGCAGGATAGAGTCTATTGAATTCCGCATCAACGAGTGCATGCAAAGAAGTTTGAATGGGGGAAAATTAGATAGCCTTTCGCCAGAAATGCGTGCTATGGTTGCTTATATTAAATGGGTTGGAAAAGATATTACCAAAGCTGCAAAACTACAGGGCACAGGCATTGAAGAACTTACTTATATGGAAAGAGCTGCTAATGCAGTTAATGGCAGGTCAGTTTACATCAATAAATGCAAAAGCTGTCATGGCGAAACCGGGCAGGGCTTACCAGCGCCAGATTCTATCGGTTACAGCTATCCGCCGTTATGGGGTGCCAACAGTTTTAATATAAGTGCCGGTATGTATCGTATTTCACGTTTTGCTGCTTTTGTAAAAAACAATATGCCTTACAAATCTGCTACAGAAGCGCCGCAGCTCACCGATGAAGAAGCATGGGATGTTGCTGCATTTGTAAATTCACAACAGCATCCGAAATTTTTTTTTCCATACGATTGGCCCAGTATTGCCAGTAAACCTGTTGATTATCCCTTTGGACCTTATGCAGATAATTATTCTGAATTACGACATAAGTTTGGCCCTTTTGAAGAAATAAAAAAGACGAAAATATTACAGCAAAAAAAGCCGCAGTAAAACTACTGCGACTATATAATTAAATTTTTGTACATTTTTATCAGGCAATTGCACAATAGGCACAGCCATGTTCCTGCGCACGCCCTACGGCCCATACGCCAGAAGGAACCGGTTGTATTCCTGGCAGCAACCCCGCTGTCCACTCTTTTTTGACATCAGCGGCACTCAGTCCCATTTTCTCTGCAGCAACAGTGCTAAATACCGTCATAGCCGCATCACAAACACAGAACATTACGCCACTATCCTGCAATTCATTTATCCCAATTGCTACTTCCCCAAAGCCGGGAATTTTATAAGCGCCTTTCTGTGGTTTCCAAAATGGGTTACGGGTTGCCGGTGCCTTTGTTGCAGGATCATTGGCCGAAAACATTTCACCAAATTTATATTTAGTCCATAACTTATCTTCAAATGCATAAGGAATTGCATCGTGCCGAAGCACCACTACCACGCCACAGTCTTTTGCCGGCGAGCCGGTGGCTTCATTGGTAAGTAAAAAAACCCTTGGCCACGCAAAAGGAAAAATTTCTTTGGGATGTGTAGCATCAAATACAATGCGGTGTTTGCCTTTTATTTTTGCAAACCAGGCATCAGCAGTTCCTGGCAAGCCTTCTTTATTTTCATTAATAACCTCCGCTTTTAACTGCAGGGGAGAGGCCAGTGATGCAATGCCAATAGCAGCGGCACCTGTAGCCAATGCACCGATAAAACCACGACGGTGTGTTGCCAGATTTAATACATTCTTTTCCATTTTAATAAAATTTATTGTGATTAATTTTAGAACCATGTTAAATTACAAACAAGCTTTGCCAAATGCAAGTAATACCAAACTGAATTTCATTTCAGGGTCCCGATAGCTATCGTATTGGCGTGCTGAAATTAAAGCAAAACTTTTGTGGGTGGGGTTTTGGTAAACCTGCCTGCCGGTAGGCAAGTACCGGGTGGACTAACTTAAAAATCCATCGGTATAAAATCTATTTTCATCCACCTTATCCGGCAACTTCTCTACAATAAAATTATAAATGATTAGCTATTTTTTCTACTGCAATCTTACTGACTTTGGCATCATAAATCAGCAGTCAATATTTAAAAAAAATAATTTAGGCTTCCTAAGGTTTTATTTTCTGCTTTAATCAGCAATGGGTAATAAAAATACTGCAAGGAATTAAAAAATAATCTTTTTGTGTTTTTTCTTGCAATTATAATATTTGATTTGTACTTTTCTTTCCTCATCCAATCTTTTTAAAACTCCCGCTCTCCTTTTTATTTTTTTTTAACCCTTTTGCCGAAAGGCATTAACCTAAAATTATTTATAATGAAAAAGATGTTAGTTCTTTTTATGCTGATCCCTTTTTTGGGTATCGGCCAGGTACAAAATGTTTTGAGTACGAACAGGGTATTTCCTAAAACGGATAAAGGGGCAGAGTTTGAAAAAGCTATTGCCGCACATGCACAAAAATACCATACAGGTAGCTGGAAATGGCGTATTTTTCAAATCATGTCTGGCCCCGATGCAGGCGGTTTTCATATTACTGAAGGGCCTAATAGCTGGGCTACGATGGATACCCGGGGGGATATCAGTAAGGAACACACTGCAGATTGGGCTAAAATGGTAACCCCGCTTGTAACAGATAAAGCCAGTTCTTCGTATGTAACTTTTAATGATGAACTTAGTACGGTTAAAATGACCGATTATGCCGATAATATTATCATTAATCATATTTACCTGAAACCCGGAATGGTGGACAAATTCAGGGAAGAATTAAAAAAATCAAAAGCTGCCTGGGCAGCAGGTAATGAAAGCATAGCGGTGTATGAAGCTTTTGCTTCGGGCCCTCCGCAAATATCTATTGTTACAAGGTTGAAGAATGGTTTAAAGGAACTGGAAAAAGATTACCGCAAACCTTTTAAAGAAAGATATAATACTGCTAATGGCGCCAATGCATTTGATGAATACCTGAAGACCTATTCTGAGTGTGTGGATAACCGATGGAGTGAAATGCTTAAGTTCAGGGCCGACCTGAGTTCAAAATAAAAACATTTGTCAATTCGTTGTCAGGTAACAGCAGATGCTTTAATTAAAAATGATAAAAGGATGCCATAAAAAGCATCCTTTTATTATTAGTAAAATAGCTATTTTCGTTTTACCTTGATAACGGTATTATTTATTTTCTGTAGTCAGGAGAATATGCCCTGATTTTAATCATAGTTTCGGGAGGAATGAGTTAAATATTATAAGTTTGTAACGCTCAGTATATCGCATTAGTAAATGAAAAAGCTAATTTCAATAGTCATTATTTTTATTTTATTTTCTTTGTTAGCTAAAGGAAATAATCATATTCATTTTTGTGAATCAAAGATTACCAGATCAAAAATAATTATCACTTCTACTGATCAAAAAAATAAACCAGCCCATCAAAAGCCACAGTATTACGCACCCTTTCAGGGAAAAAAAATTTTCTGTTCTGATGAGCGTAAAGAAAAAATCGTTGTAATTATTAAAGGAAATAATGTAAATATTGTTACTGAATCCGGTAAAATATCCGGTGTTTATAAAAATAGTAAAGTACTTATTACCAACGATCCTAATGAAGCAGAATACAGGCGTTATGCAGCAGACCGTCACCATTATGGTACGTATTATGTTATTGAGGTTGATCATTTAAGTGTGTTACTTGGAGAAAATGGGGAATATGATTCTTTTTCTTTTTGCAAATAATTTTTTAATTTATAAAAATAAATAGCCTGTTATCATTGATGTTACTGCTATTTTAGAATTATTATAAACTCTCTTATATGAATAGAAAAAACTTTTTAAAAGCGGGAACTTTAGCCGGAGCAGCCACTTTAATTGGCACTAATAATGCTTTTGCACAAAACTTAGCCAGCAATAATATTGATAAGCTGGCAGATGCAAATGGTAATTATATTCAACAGCCGTTGCCTTATAATGAGAACTTTTTAGAGCCTCACATGGATGCTGAAACCATGCACCTGCATTATACTTTTCATCATGGGGGAGCGGTTAAGGCAGCTAATAATGATTTAATAAAAATCCGTAAAGCATTAGATGATAATAATCTTGAAACAGTAGATTACTACACAAAGAAACTTTCTTACCATTTTTCTTCTCATATATTGCATTCTATTTTCTGGACAAACCTTGCCAATAAAAAATTATCTCCTTCAGGAGATTTATTAAAACGTATTGAAAAAGATTTTGGCAGTTATGAAAAACTGAAAATTTATCTTTCCAAAACGGCTAAAGATGTTGATGGCAATGGATGGGGTATTTTAGGTTACCAGCCTTATGCTGATAAACTTACTGTACTGCAATGTGAGAACCATGAAAAACTTACGCAATGGGGTGTTGTTCCTTTGTTAGTGATTGATGTATGGGAGCACGCTTATTATTTAAAATACAAAAACAAACGTTCAGATTTTGTAGATACAATGCTCCAAATTATTAATTGGGATAATGTTTCTGATAGATTAAATACCGCATTAAAGCTGGTATAGTGAGATAATATTTTAATTAAAAATATTTTATTGTTTTAATTTCTAAATTATTTTTAAATAAAAAATATTGTTTTAGCATTTCCCATTATTCTATTTCAATTTATATATTCTCGCCTCATAAGGTCTTAATTCAAAACCTGTTTTTGATGCAGCATCATCGTAATTACTTAAGGCAATTGTCTTTGCTGCATTTTTAAATTCGTCATTATTCCACATAATATTTTCTTTAGAAAAATTTAAAACCACCAGCATTTTTTCTTTACCCAGGGTACGGGTATAAGCATATATTTTTTCGTTAGCGGCATCTAACAACTGATAAGCGCCATAAACCAATACAAGATTTGATTTACGCAAGGCCACCATTTTTCTGAAATAATTTAAGACACTGTTTGGGTCTTTTTCCTGGGCAGCCGCATTTATGGTGTGGTAATTATCATTTACTTTTAACCAGGGTACACCTGTTGTAAAGCCTGCATTGGCGCTACTATCCCATTGAAACGGCGTGCGGCCATTATCTCTTGCGCCAATTTTCTGATCGTTCAAAAACTGTTGCAGATCGCCACCGGCTTTTTTCACTTTTCCATATTCACTTATACTTTCAATATCACGGTAGTCTTCTATTTTATCAAATTTAATATTGCTCATGCCCAGTTCATCTCCATTGTAATAATAGGGCGTGCCTCTCATACTTAATATAAAAGTGGTAAGCAGTTTAGAAGAGTATTGGCTATACTCCGGCGCATCATTTCCCCATCGGGTAAGCATTCGTGGCTGATCGTGATTGCCCAGGTAAACAGTTCCCCAGCCTTTTGTGGCAAACACACTATCCCAGTCGGAGTATATTTTTTTAAACTCTACCAGGCTGTAACCTTTGGGGTTCATCCGTTTAAAACCCTCTTTCATATACCCTAAACTAACGCCATCAAAATGATAAGACATATCTAATTCTTTACGATCTGGATCTACCAGAGCCAGAGCCGTTTTTTTAGTAGTGCCTGCACCTTCTGCCAAAGCCATTACATCATATTTACTCATTACTTTTTCATGCATCTCTTTTAAATAGCTGTGCAAATTGGGGCTGCTGGCAAAGTAAACATCCCACCTGCCCTCATATTTTTCGTCAATATCTTTTTGAGTGATAACGGGGAAGGTTGTGTCTTTAGCAATAAACGGAATAACATCCATTCTAAAGCCATCTACGCCTTTATCAAACCAGCTACGCATCATGGCATATATTTCTTCCCTAAGTTTTGGATTCTCCCAATTTAAATCGGGTTGTTTGTAACTGAAATAATGCAAGTAATAAGCATTTGTCAAAGAATCAAATCTCCAGGCGCTGCCATCCACTTCAAAAGAGCCGGGGCGAAATGCAGGTTTACCTTTTTCTGCAGGCCACCAATGAAAATAATTACGATAAGGATTGGTGCGGCTGCTGCGGCTCTGCTTAAACCATTCGTGCTCATCACTACAATGATTTACTACCAGGTCCATTACTAATTTTATACCCCGCTCATGCATGCCTTTTAAGAGTGTATTAAAATCATCCATGGTGCCAAACTCTTTCATGATGCTTTGATAATCGCTGATATCATATCCATTATCCGCATTTGGAGAACCATAAATGGGGTTAAGCCAGATGATATCTACACCCAGGCTTTTTAAATAACCGAGTTTAGAAATTATTCCTTTTAAATCCCCGATACCATCGCCATCACTGTCTTTAAAGCTGCGGGGATATATCTGATATACTACTGCTTCTTTCCACCACTTTCTATTTTGAATGCTGTCAGTGATCACTGTTTTTTCGTTTTTTTTTGAACTGTTGGATGTACATGCAGTAAACGCCGCTAACCCAAGCAGGCTGATGTATAAATAATATTTCATGAACTGGTTTTGAATATGTAATATACCAAAAATGCAAATTGCCCGCAAATTGGGTACTATAATTAATACAAGGAAAAATAAAAAAAGTTTTTAAATAGAGTTATTTTAGCTGCCCGGTAAAATTAATAAAAAACTATCCTTCTGCAGGCTTTTTATAAAGTGTTTAGCACGATGTAAATATTAAATCTGCAATTTTTTTTTGAATTTAAGAATACTGGTAAGCAATTTGTTTGTACTAAATAAATAAATCATTTTTTATGGCTTTAGATAACACTAACTCAGATAAAGTTCCTCTCGTTTTTAACGATCAGCGCACAAAAGAAAAGATAGACCTGCATCTGCGGGATATTAATGATGAAATTACTGCAGATGATATTGCCAATATAAAAACAGATGTTACGCCAAATACACCCGGCAACGAAACAGCAGCAGAAAAAGAAGCAACTGATCATTTACAAAAAAAGAGAATGCAAGAAAAGAAGAATCATGAGGATGGAAACAATTCAAGCAATATAAACACTTCCTGGAATATATTAGATGAGCAATAATGTGTGGGTTTTTATTGCCGGTGCAAGCTCAAACTGCTCTGCTAACGAAGCCACTTTGTTGCCATGACGATTATAGTGAAACAAGGATCAGCGTAAGAACACAGGCTCAATTTACCAAAGAATTGCAGATAAGAATTTTACACGCTTTGTAAAAATAGTAACCTGCCCTTTAAAACAATTTTTTATGTTCTTTTACGTCTTATCTAAAAAAATTACCTGAGCAGCATAGAGAGTGTGAATAAACACCAGGAAAATGTTTTTAATAGCAGCATTCATTATTTTACCACAATGAAAAGCAAGCATAGCAATTGTATATTTGCCATACAAATTTTAATGGAAGATTATCTAAAAAAGGTATAGGTAAGGTAAAAGAAATAGTAATGGGAAATTGGTTATTTATTGGCATTATAATAGCTTTAGCAGGCTTAACAATCTAAATGTTGATATGAAATTGAAGTTGTTTCTTTTTTTTTGTGTTCTGGCAATAGCACCACCTTTAAAATCACAAACAGTTGATTTTTCCTTTAATACCGTAAATGGTTTTTATTGCAATCCCCAAACAGTAACCTTTACCCAAAACTGTAGCGGCAGCCCTGTTGGTTTTATATGGGACTTTGGCAATGGTCAAAGCGGCAGCAATGCTGTAGAAACAGTTATCTACACAGCACCTGGTACTTACTCCGTTACCCTTACTGCACTATATGCTACTAATGCCATCAGCTCAACCAAAACAATCACTATTAATCCTACACCTACCATTGCATTAGGTGCAAACAGCAATTACCTGTGCCAGCCCGGAGTTATAAATTTTACGGCCAGCGGCAGTGCTTTTATTACAAGTTATGAATGGGATTTTGGAGATGGAACCGCCATGCAAATAACCAATGCTAATACCATAAGCCATAATTATACCGGCTACGGAAGCTATACCGCAAGTGTAAAAGGCATTACATCTTTTAGCTGCTCTGCTACAAGTACCTATATGGTGCAGGTAAGCAAGTTTGGTATTAATGGCAGCATAAACCCTGGCAGCGGCTGTATTCCAGTAAATGCTACGTTATCCGTAAATACAAATTTACCGGCAGGAGATGCTGACCAAAGTTTTGTTTGGGATTTTGGTGATGGCAGCCCTACCGTAATGGGTGCAGGCAGCAGTATTAATCATCTATACAATATCACTACCCCCATTACCACTGCCAGCGTATTTATTACAAGTGTTCAGGGCTGTACCAACAAGTTTAGTTTTTCGCAGGTTGCATACGGTACGCCTCCATTTAATACCCTCGCCTCTACGCTGAATAACAGAGATACCTTTTGTGCATCAGAAACAATAACCTTTTTCGGCAAAGCCATCAATGCCAATTCTTACTTATGGGATTTTGGTGACGGCACCAGCATTACAGTTACAGATACTGTGGTAACTCATAAATACGCCACGCTTGCAAATAAAAAAGTAATAGTTACTCCTTTTTTTAATGGCTGTGCCGGTACTAAAAGAATTATAGATATTTTTATTGAAGGCGTAATTGCAGGATTTACTTATAACAATTTATGCAGCAATAAAAATGTATATACTTTTAGAGATACTTCACTGGGTAGCTTTACCCATTTTGAATGGATTTTTTCTGATAACCCAATCTTAAAAGATTCTGTAAACTTTAATGTAACACATACCTTTCCGCCCACCGGATCTTACACTGCTACACTTTTTGTATTAGATAGAAAAACCGGCTGCAGCGATATTATCAGCAGTAATATTTACACAGCAAGACCAAATTTTAGCAGCAATAAAAATTCTGTTTGTAAAGACAGCCTTATCACATATCGTGTTAGTAATTCGTACCCGGCAAGTGGAGGTTTTACGTATGAGTTTCATGTAAATGGTAATACTATTAATAATGGCGCTGATTCGGTTTTAAATTATTATCCGGCCAACCATGGCAACTTTACTGATTATGTAGTTATACAGGATAATGTTCCCGGCACCTGTAATGATACTTTGTATTTAGCAGGCGCCACAAAAGTAAAAGGCCCTGTAACTGGATTTACTGCACCTGCCAGGCTATGTGCCGATAAAAAGGTAACTTTTACCAATACCAGTTACCCATTTTTTGCCAACGAAAATATTGTAACATGGAAATGGGATTTTGGTGATAATAAAAAGGATTCTGTACAAAACCCTGCTCCGCATTTTTATACCAGTGCCGGAGGTTATAATATCACTCTAACTGCCACTGATATTAATGGTTGTGCATTAAAAGCACAGCAGTTGGTTAATATAGATCCATTGCCACGTATAAGGGTATTTCCAAGGGTAGATACTATTTGCCAAAGCAGGGATACGGCTATATTAAGAGCCTATACAGTGGATACTTTATTGTGGATACCTGCCACGTTTATCAGTTGCAATAACTGTGATACTATTAAAGCCTATCCACCAGTTACTACTTTCTATATAGCGCAAGTTACCAATACCTTTGGATGCCGTAGCTACGATACTGCTTTAGTAAAAGTATATGCGCCTTTTGCGCTACAGGTATTTCCTAAAGATACCACAGTGTGCCCTGGTAAGCCAGTACCATTTAATCTTAATATCACGGGCATTACCAGTTGGAGTCCTTCCACTTACCTTAACGACGCCACTATAAAAAATCCAGTATCTATCCCCGATACGGCCATTATCTATACAATAATTGTAAAAGATTCTGTTGGTTGCTATGCAGATACTGCCACAGCCGATATTCATGTTTATCCCATACCCACTGTAAATGCGGGGCCAGATAAAGTGTTGCCTTATAACACCCCTTTTACCATTAGCCCGGCTTACAGCGCCGATGTAGTAAGCTATTTATGGATACCGCAGGGAAGCTTAAACTGTACTACCTGCCCTGCACCTAATGGTATTGCCTTAAAATCGGAAATTTACCGGATAGAGGTAACTAATAATAATGGATGCAAAGCTAAAGATGATATTACCGTTTTTGTAGCCTGCGAAAAAAGCAACCTGCTTATACCCACTGCTTTTACACCTGATAAAAACGGCTTGAATGATTATTTTTATCCTATAACCAGGGGCTACCGGATTATTAAAGCTTTTCTTGTTTACAACAGGTTTGGTAATAAAGTATTTGAACGTAAAAACTTTTCCCCTAATATTCCCTCGCTTGGCTGGGACGGTAATATAAAAGGCGATAAAGGTTATGGTTCCCAGAGCCAGGCCTTTGTGTGGTACGTAGTAGCGGAGTGTGATCAGGGTCAAACTATAACTGCCAAAGGAAGTGTAATATTGATTCGGTAAATGACAATAGAGCCGCACTTTTTAAGTACTGCCTTGCAAGGATGATTTATTGGGGTTAATTTTTAAAATCACACTTTAAATACAAAATTATGCCTAAGTATGTTATTGAAAGGGAAATCCCCGGTGCAGGTAAACTTACTGCGGAACAATTAAAAGCTATCTCTCAAACTTCATGTGCTGTCCTTAATAAAATGGGGCCTTCCATCAAGTGGGAACACAGTTATGTAACAGGCGATAAAATATATTGTGTTTATATGGCACCCAACGAAGAAATGGTAAGGGAACACGCAAAACAAGGGGGATTTCCGGCTAATAAAATAAGTGAGGTATTTGCAATAATTGATCCTGCCACCGCTGGGTAAAAATCCCTATTTCATTTTTCCATAATCAAACACCAACTGACAAAATGCTTTTACACCAACATACAAACGGCTGTCATCAATCATAAAATCGGGGGTATGATGTGGTGGTGCATTTTTGGCATCATTACCTCTGGGCATTCCTCCAAGAAAAAAGAAAAAGGCGGGGGCTTTTGTACCAAAATAACTAAAATCTTCTGCACCGGTTACCCATTCCATAGGGCGTACATTTTCTTTACCTGCGGCAGTTTGTAAAGAAGGAAGCATTTTCTCTACCAATGCCGGTGTGTTATAAGTTACCAGGGTTTTAGTATCAATAAAAACTTCGGCAACAGCATTGCTTGCCTCTGCAATTTTTTCGGCAGTCTGTTTTATTCTTTTATGAACATCTTCCTGCATGTTGCCATCTAATGTTCGTATGGTACCTTCTAACAAAGCATCTTCAGGTATAATATTGCTTCTTACACCACTGTGTATTTTTCCGACAGTGATCACAATTGGGGCCTTGGTTAAATCCATCTGGCGGCTTACAATATTCTGTAGCCCTTCAATTATTTGTGCAGATATACTTATCGGATCTACCGCAAGCCAGGGCTGTGAACCATGAGATGATTTACCTTTTACTTTTATAGTAAACCAATCAGATGATGCCATAAAAGAACCTGACTTATATTGTATATCCCCGGCAGGTATGGCCGATTCTATGTGCATACCAAACACTACATCTACTTTAGGATTATCCATTACGCCTTCTTTTACCATTAAGGCGGCACCACCTTCTTCATTGCCAGGTGCGCCTTCTTCCGCTGGTTGAAAAATAAATTTTACGGTACCTGCAATATCTTTTTTCATGGATGATAATACTTCTGCTGTGCCTATTAGCATTGCCACATGGCTATCATGTCCGCAGGCATGCATAACCGGAACTTTTTGTCCCAAATAATCTGCACTGTCTTTTGAAGCAAAGGGAAGATTAACCCGTTCTCTTACCGGCAATGCATCCACATCTGCCCGTAATGCAATGCATGGGCCGGGCTTACCACCTTTTAAAATGGCTACCACACCGGTTTTAGCAACACCGGTTTTTATTTCAAGGCCAAGATTTTTTAAATGCTCAACAATATATGCAGCGGTTTTAAATTCCCGATTACCAAGTTCAGGATTTTGGTGAATATGCCTGCGCCATTCTGCCAGCTTAGGTTGAATAGCGAGGGCTTTTTCGTTAATGGTTTTGCTGATGTCCTGTGCAGAAATTGTAGCGATTTGTAATAAAACAAATGGCAAAAGCAGTAAAGCAATTTTTTTCATAATTTAAGATAAGATTTATTTTTATTTATACTCTCCAAAAACTTTTCTCAGGGTATCTGCCACTTCGCCAAGGGTGCAGTAATTTTCCACAGCTTCTATAACAACCGGCATCAGGTTTTCGGTGCCTTGTGCTGCAGCATTAAGTTTAGCAAGGCACGCTGATACTTTTGTGTTATCTCTTTTTTCTTTCAATGATTTTATTTTGTCGGCCTGCAGTTTTTGTATGCTGTCATCAATTTTAAAGCCTGGCGTTTTATTTATTTCTGCTGATTGAAATTTATTTACGCCCACACTTATTTTTTCGCCGGTCTCGATATCTTTTTGATATTGATAGGCGCTGGCTGCAATCTCATTCTGCATAAAACCTTGTTCAATAGCATCTACACTGCCGCCCATGGCGTCTATCTTTTCTATTAATTGCCATGCTGCTTTTTCTACTTCATCTGTAAGGGCTTCTACAAAATAACTGCCGGCAAGCGGGTCTGCTGTATCGGGTACACCACTTTCAAAAGCCACAATCTGCTGGGTACGTAAAGCAATTTTTGCGGCTTCTTCGGTTGGCAGGCTCAGCGCCTCATCATAGCCGTTAGTATGCAGCGATTGTGTGCCACCCATTACCGCCGCCAGGGTTTGTATGGTTACTCTGCTGATATTATTTAACGGCTGTTGTGCTGTAAGTGTGCTGCCACCTGTTTGCGTATGAAAGCGCAGCATCATTGCTTTTTCATCTGTAGCACCAAGGTCTTTCATAATGTTGGCCCACATTCTTCTTGCTGCCCTGAATTTTGCTACCTCTTCAAATAAATTATTGTGAGCATTAAAGAAAAAAGAAAGCCGTTTTCCAAACACATTAATATCTAATCCTTTTTCCAGGGCAGCTTTTACATAAGCCTTGCCATTGCTGAGGGTAAAGGCAATTTCCTGAACGGCGGTACTGCCGGCCTCACGGATATGGTAACCCGAAATAGAGATGGTATTCCACTTTGGCAGATCAGTACTGCACCACTCAAAAATATCTGTAATAATGCGCATGCTTTGCTTAGGCGGATAAATATAAGTGCCCCTTGCCGCATACTCCTTTAAAATATCATTTTGAATTGTACCGGTTATTTTTTTCATATCTGCTCCCTGCTTTTTTGCAAGAGCCACATAAAATGCCAGCAAAATAAAACCGGTTGCATTAATAGTCATAGAGGTAGAAACATCTTCTAATTTAATTTCTGCAAATAACTCTTCCATATCTTCCAGGCTGTCAATTGCCACACCTACTTTGCCTACTTCGCCTTCTGATAATGCATGGTCGCTGTCAAAACCAATCTGTGTCGGAAGATCAAAAGCAACACTCAGGCCGCTTACCCCCTGGCTTAGTAAATAATGATACCTTTTATTGCTTTCTGCTGCGGTAGAAAAACCTGCATACTGCCGCATGGTCCACATTTTGCCCCGGTACATCGAGGCCTGTACGCCACGGGTAAAAGGAAATTCGCCCGGCAAAGAATGATCAGTAATAGCTGTATTTTCAGCCGTATAAATTTCTTTGATTTCAATACCGGAATCTGTGGTAATTTTTTTTGTTGACATAAAATATTTTTAACCAAGAGATGGAACACGGATTAAACTGATAAATGCTTTATCTTATTTTATCTGTGCTGATAAGTTGCATCAGTTTAATCAGTGTTCTATTTTTCCTAACAAAACGATAAAAATGCTTCGTCTTATTTATCTGTGCTGATAAGTTTGATCAGTTTAATCAGTGTTCCATCTTTCCTAACAAACTGATAAAAATGCTTTGCCTTATTTTATCTGTGCTGATAAGTTGCATCAGTTTAATCAGTGTTCCATCTTTCCTAACAAACTGATAAAATGCTTCGTCTTATTTTATCTGTGCTGATAAGCCTCATCAGTTTAATCAGTGTTCCATCCTCAATCCAAAATCTTCTTTGCTTCAAAGCGTAACGCATCCAACACAATTATATTCAGTGGGGCATTTTCTGTGATACTGTATTCTATTATCTGTTTGGTAAGATCATGTGCTGTAGCATCCGGTGGTACAGTAGCTGCCAATTGATTTATGATGTAAATATGCTGGTCTTTCAATCTTGTAATGGCATTCCACACTTGGGGGCTTACGTAAATCTGCTGGCTGGCATTATAATCATATTCTGTTTTAAGCGATTCAATTAATGCCAAATGAAAACCGGCGGCATTTGCGCCATCAGCAGGCGTATGGGTTACAAGGCTTTGCAGGCCGGCTCTTTCTGCAAACAGAGTAAGCCGTTCCAGAGCCTGCAGTTTCAGTTTCATCCCTTCATCATTCATTCCCAGCTTTTCTTCTATCTTATCTTTCATACCGTGAAACTCGTATAAAAGCAAACCGATCAACATGCCAAATACTAATATTACTCCAACTTCTACATATTGAAAATTAAATTCTAACAATACCATACAAAGATTTTAGGTCGCAAAAATAGATAAAGAACAGCTAATTATTTCAGTTTGCCACGAATGCACTAATAATACATTAAGGCCATTCGTGCATTCGTGGCATTAAAATTTAGAAGACGGCAAAGAGATGGGGCAACAAATTCCTGCATTCGAAAATTGAAGAAACCGCCTGTTTTTTATTTAGGCTTATCTTTGTAAAAACCACGAGTATGGAAACAATAACACAGGCACCTGTACAGTTTACGGCTTCTGCCATCAGCGAAATAAAAAGATTAATGGCAGAGCCTGGCTTTGATAAAGCTACAAGCATAAGGGTAGGAGTGAAGGGCGGCGGCTGCAGCGGCATGACCTATCTCTTGGATTTTGATACCCCAAAAGATAATGACGAAGTTTTTGATACAGATGGGATAAGTTTTATTATTGATAAATCGCATGGCATTTATTTAATGGGTATGGAAATAAACTGGGAAGGCGGCCTCAATTCAAGAGGGTTTACTTTTAAAAACCCCAATGCAAGCAGTACCTGCGGATGTGGGACAAGTTTTGCGGTGTAAGTGCCTCACCCCTAGCCCCTCTCCTGAAGAGAGGGATGGAGAAGGGGTTCATTAGAATTTCATTTAATTATAAGGGTACAGATTTTGATTAAAA